>JAGHSX010000042.1 GCA_018065645.1 Candidatus Scybalousia scybalohippi | reverse complement strand
TTATTACATTGAAAAATTAAGAATTTTACAAGATTTGTATAAGAAAAAGGTCTGTTATTGAAATACAGACCTTTTTTTATCCACTTATCCACCGCAGTGCGGTGTGCATCTAACACAATTTTCTATGGTTCAGAGTTCTATCGTTCATCAATTTTGGGAAACCACGAATCAGCTGATATTTTGATAGGAATGGAAGCGTTGTGCCGTTGTGATTTCTCTTTCAAAAAAGAAGATGAAAGATTTGTCTTTGAATTAGAATTAAGAGAAGTTTGAAGCAAGGCTTCTCTTAATCGCATTGTAGTACAAATGCGTTTTCTTTTTTGTTGTAAGAAAACGAACATTGGGAAAGAACACTCATTCCGATTACAATATCAAAATTTGTGTTATCAAAAACTTGTGATTCAAAAAAATCTATGTTGTTGAAATTAAACGTGTCAGAAAAAGACAAACTCGCATTGTAGATTTTTGCTTTTGCTCTTCCTGTACAACCTCGCATATTCGATTCGCCTACGACTTGCAATCCTATCTCATTTGCAGCGTTTGAAGAAATTAGACAAGATTCCGCACCAGAATCAACAAGTGCTTTGCAAGAAAAAGCAACTAGATTTCCATCAACTTTGCTAACGATTTTGATTGGAATTACTATTTTTTGGAGATTTTCGCCTAATCTAAAAACAACACTTTGCATATTGTCTAAAGTCGGAATTTCTGGGAATGGACTTGAAGAAAAAAACAAAGGCAAAGAACATTTCTTGATTGAAAACTTTTTCTGAATTGATATAAGAAATTTCTGAAAAAAGTTCGGAACAGCAAAATTTGAAAAACAACACATTTCTTCCATAAAATCTAATCTTATTTTGAAAATAAGACGTTGTTTAGGTTTTTGGTTTATTGTTCAAAAAAAATGTACGTTTTTCACAAAAATACATTATTTTCACTTTTAAACTAAAAAAATGATTAGACAATTTTTTCAAAAAATCTTAAAAGATAGATTCACAGCAAGAACTACATTATTCTCGATTCTGATGGCTTTACTCTTTTGTTGGAGAGGGATAGAAGAAGGCTACCAAACTGCTACATTCATCGTTATTGGGTATTCACTAAGTTATTCAATTATTCTAATTTGTTTCAAGAGGAAATATTTTTTCTCGTTACAAATGATTTATTCAATTATATTAATGTACTTGGAAGTTTTTTGGGACACAGGTTTTTGTTCAAATTTTACGCCATTTTTTTGCATTATTATGGCTATTCTTTACAGTCAAAAATACAAAAACATTGCATTAGCTTTTTATGTTTTATCAAGTTTTTTTGTTTTTCTTTCTACAGAAGAACAAATATATGATGTAGGTCTCCATTACCTAAGATGTTTATGGATATTGGAAGTTGTATTTGAATTTAATAAAAATCATTTTACAGGCAAGTTACAAAATCTTAATCTTGATGAAACAGATAAAATTATCTTAGACGAGCTACTGAAAGGAGCTAGACAAAAAGAAATTGATGGAATATCAGAACAAACTGTAAGTAGAAGATTGAAAGATATGAGAGAACGAAATAATTGTTCACTTGATGAATTAAAATTTGCTTATTTGATTCAAAAAAAACAGGAAAATTTCAAATGACAAAAAATTAAATCAAAATGATAAGAAATTAAAGTTCTTCCATTCAGCTTTTAGATGTATTTTGAAAAGGAACATCATCTAAAGGAGTGGATCTTTTCGGTGAATAATGCTGCAAGTATTTCTCCGAACTTTCAGAATGGAAAAATCATTAGAAGTGCAATATTGCACAGGGTTGTTATTGTCGTTGGGAAGTCAAGAAAGACTTCATCTTTTAAAATCTTCAAACCTGACTCTTGAAGAACGCAAAATTATATCAATGCGATATGTTGTTGGTTTAACCGCAAAAGAAGTTGCTTTCAAAATCGGTCTTACAGACGATGGATTCAGACGAATGCAAAGAAGAATTTTCAAAAAGTTGTATCTTTGGTTGAAAATCACAGGAAAAAACGAACCGTTATCAGAGGAAGTTTTGGAATTTTTGCAGAAAGAAAAAGATTAATCTAATCTTCTAATCAAAAAGGCAAGGTTTTTAATCTTGTCTTTTTTTTGTCTCAAAAATATCTTAACGAATAAATTTTTAGTCTTATGTTTGTCACTTCTATTGGAGTGATTCTGACCATATTCTTAAATCATCTAACGGTAACGTTAGAGAGGAGAGAAAAATGGAAGTTAAAACTGAATCAGGCGGAACTTTCAACGCCGCAGGACAGGGCACAACTGCTCTTGGTATTGTAGGAACTGCTCTCGGAAGTCTTGGACTTTTGGGTGGTATGGGTGGTTTGCTTGGTGGTAATGGACTTATTAACGTAAATCCACAGCCAAAAAATTGTGACAACAACTTTGTTACAGAAAAATATGCGACATTGTTTGCTGAGTACAAATCATTGCAGGCAGAACGCTACACAGACCAAGCTGTTATTGCTCAAGCAGAAAAAGAAGCTGTCAAAGATGCAAAACTTGCACAAGATTTGCTTGACATTGGCATCGGTGTAACAAAACTCGACCAGCAAATTATCGCTGATAGAGATAAGTCTGCACTTAGAGAACAAATCCTCGAACTCAAAATCCAGTCTGTAGAAGATAAGATTAAGTGTAATGAGGAAAAATTCAGAAGCGCTATTGCTCTCGAATCAGAACGAAGAACTGCTGGAGACCAGAACCTCTACAACTATGTCAATGGAACATTCGTTCCTGGCAAGTTGATTATGCCTGCAACAAGCATCTGTCCAGAGCCAATGCCATTGAAGAACTCTTGGACCGCTCCAACAGCCTAATAAAGGAAGGATAACACAATGAATGAAACTATAGATGATTTGATACACCGACTTCAAAATGAAAGCAGAAATCAGTCTGTGAACTATTCAGATACATGGCGAAGGTATGAGAACTCAATCAACGCTATGTCTCCTGAACAAAGGAACTGGGTATGTAAGCAAGATTCTGTTTTGAGGGCGAAATCAGAAGTCTATGCTTCATTCATTGATTATCTTTTCAATGCGAATCGAGAAGCGTTTATTTCTGTGGGAGACGGAAATAATAAAAAAGTTTGCGAAAAGTACATTGATGAAATCGAAAAAGTAGCGACTTCTTTCGTCTCCCGTTCAGAACTTCTTGAACAGCAAAATAGAGAGCTGGCTGAAAGAAACGAAGAATTGCAAAAGAAACTTAATCAAATACTGGGAATGAAGAATGAATCAACAACAACAAGCAGAGGCGGACGAGAGCGAGAAAGTAATTCTGAAAACATTATTCAATCAAGAAACGATTCCGAACAAAATCGGAGCGATATTGACTTGTTTACGAATCAATCCGAATGATTGGATTTGTAGATTTGAAAGATTTATAACGCCTTTTATGAGAGAGAACGGTATGATTAATGGGGCATCACTAAGACTTGCTTTAAGTTTGTGTAAATCTGGGTTGCCTGATGTGTTGGGTATTCCTAACGAAGATTTTTCTTTGCCAGATTTTATTAAGCATTTTTTTGAATCTTTGTTAAAGAGGGGGAGATGTGAAACCTTATGAAAGAATGTTTGGTGGGAGTTTTCCTGTTAAACCTAGAGTTTTCGACTCCTTAGAAGAGAGAATCCTTCAAGATGTTATTAAGAAAGATAACGAAGAAAGTATTCCAGATTCTAATGTTTCTGTTTTGGGAAAAGATGTTACAAGTGATGATGAAGTTCAAAAAAATCAAGTTGTAGAAGAAAAATGTATAAATGAGAATCTTTCGACACCATTAGAAGAAGATTCTTGCAATGATGAATCAAATGATGAACCTGATGATTCCTCATCAGAAAATATTTCTTCTGGTGATACTGATGAACCATTGTTATTTGAAAATGCTGAAATCTTAAAAACAGAAGATGTTGAAAATGCAGGATTAATTCTTGTAAGTGCGGAAGATTTGAAACGTACTAAAAAGAGTTTGCTTGGAAAATTGCTATCAAAAAAAAGGAAATAGAATATGGATTTAAAAAAACTTATAAATGATGTGAAAAAAGATGGAAAACTTAATGTAGATGAACTTCACGAAATCTTAGTTGATGCTATAGAAGATGAATGGTCTGTAGAAGATACTTATAGATGTGTCTACAAAAAGGCTTATGGTGAAAAACTCAATAAATCTCTTGCAGAATGTTGGGTGAAAGAAATGTCTGTTACAGATGAATCTGAAAGAGAATCTGGGGAAAAATGGACATTTGAGCAAACGACTGATGTAGGAAATAAATTAGGGATTGATTGGAACAAACTCAATAAATACGATTGGTACGCTGTTCTTAATGCTGCCTATAGTGATTTCTATGATACTGCAAAATCTTACGGACACGAATCAGACCCTATATTCTTTGCTTCGCTTGCTAGGTCATTCTGGATTAGAGATAATGATGTAAAGGGGAAAACTCCTTTCAGTTACTATTTCAGATATGTTGCTTAGTTTATATTTTTCTTATCTTTTTGGCAGGTGGAAACACCTGCTTTTTTTTATCAACAACGAAAAATTGAATTGTTATAAAAGAGAAAAAAAGATAAGGAATATTTAATATGGAAGTTTCTGCAACAACTACAGCGTTACTTAATGGGAATGTTACAAATATAATCGTTCTTGCTATTTTTGTCGTTATTATTCTTCTGTTTCTCACATTGCTTACTAAAAGTGGATTAATAGGTTTTCGAGGAAGAAAATTATCAATAGGAAATGATGAAAAATCGAGAGAAATCCTTAGACGACAAATCGAATATTTGACAAACATTTCACGAAATTTTGAAACCGTTATAGATGATAGTGAAGAAAACGAATATAGAACAAAATATGCAACGGAAAAAGTCTTAGACGAAATGGTAAAATGGTGTTGTGTAAATCATATCTCAAATGACGAATTCTATATCACGAACAAACAAACTATAGTCTGGGGAATCCTTAAAGGAATTGGCGAAGTAAAAACAGACGTAAACAAAAAGAAATGTGATGAATTAGTGGAAAGTATAATTAAGCAACTAATAAAAACTAAAGAATACTACAAAAATAGTTAATTCGAGGGGGCTAAAATTGTCATCGACTATTATTATCACAATTACATTATTTCTAGTTTTTGCTACAGTTTTTATTGCTTTCATTTACAATTTATTTGATTTTATTTTATGCAAAATCAAAAGAAATGATAAAAACTTAGCAAAGGCTCAAATTTTGTACGTTTCAAAAGAAATCGAAGATTTTGCTTTAAGTTTTCCTCAAGTGGTTATTCTTGAAGGGTATAAAACTCTTTACACAATTGAAATGGTGAAGAACAAAGCGATAGAATGGATTTGCTCGAATGATATTTTTGATGATGATATTTCTATCAAAAATAAACAAGATGAAGTTTGGCTAGTTATTCATTCGATTCCTCATAATGAAACTTTCCATTCTGACGAATTTAGAAATAAATGTAATAATAAAGTTCAAGAAATTCTGCGTCACTTAGTTTTGATGGGAAAACATTAACCTTTCTCAACAGCTGTTACTGCTATATTCTTTAATTCAGTTTCAATTGTTTTTGTTAAAGACATCCATTGATTATCTGTTATTGTTGGTTTAAGAAAATTGCCAACTGTTGTCATAATTTTTGCTTCAGCGTCATTGATAAATTCTGCTATATTTTTAATAATTTCTTTACGTCTATCAACAGAAGGTTTTGTGATTACAGGCTGAATTAATTGTTCTCGTCTTTGTTTTCTGACTTTTTTATTCCAAGTTGTAATTGTGGATAATGGCAATTTAAAACATCTTGATACATCTGCTGGTTTAAAACCATTTTCAAGAAGAAGAACTGCGGCTTCCTGTTGCACACCCCATTTAATGCCTCTCATACAGGAAACTCCTTCTCTAATCTCACAATAGCTTCAGAGTAGCTTCCTATTGGTTGTCTGCATTTTAACTTCTCATACCAGATATACCAACTGTTTTGTTGCTTATAAATCCTAGCGACAATCTCACCTTTTCTCTTAAATATAAAATTATTATCTTTCCCCTTATAAGAACAAAGGGAAAGGTTTCTGTTTATTCCTTTTATTCTTGTTCTAAGATAATTAAAATCCATCACTAATTAAATATTCCCCACCCATTTATTTTTTTAACAAGTGAACCAGAAAGCAAGGAGTCCCCTTCTGGTTTACTTGTAAGCAACTATTTTTTAGTTGCTTTATTATAATAAATGGTTGCTTAGGATATATCAATAATTAAGGCTAGGTTCTGGTTGTGGAAAAGTCTGTGGAATAGTCTGCTGTGTTTTGGAAGTAGGTTGTTCAGTAGTTGTCGGAATAGGATTTTTGGATTCTACAGCCTCAACAAACTTTGTCTGATTAGGAAGAAAGTTCATTTTGACTATGCCTGTTTGTCCGCCTCGATTTTTTTCTACCAAAATTTCTGTTGGAATTGAAATTTCTCCGCCTTGTGCTCGATTCCTATGAATAAACATAACAACATCAGCATTTTGCTCAATATCACCAGATTCCCTTAAATCTGCTAAATTAGGTTTTTTACCTTCTGAATCTCTTTTTAACTGACAAAGAATGATGATAGTGATACCAAGTTCTTTAGCGAGGTGATGTAAGCGAATTGTAATATCACCAACTTGCTCATAGCGTTTAAGAGAATCGTCTGAATGGTGTAATAATCCAATATGGTCAATAATAAACGCCTTTGTTCCGTTTTTTGCTTGAGTTCTTATTTTTGCAAAAAGTTCTTTTTCTGTTTTTAGTGGAGTGTCGATTATTGAGAATGGGTATTCATAAATTCTTGCAAAAGCATTGTTTAATTTTCCCATCATTGACATATCTTTTGCTGCAAATCCGTGTTCTATCATAGGAATAGGAACTCCAGATTCTAATGAGCAAAGACGTGTTCCTAATTCTAAATAATCCATCTCGAAAGAAAAAAATGTTGTATTTACATTGCTCTTGCAAAGATTTGCTGCAAGTTGTAATGCAAATGCTGATTTACCCATAGATGGTCTAGCACCAATGATAATTAATTTACCATCTCTTAAACCGTCTAACACATCGTTAAGGTTACTCCAACCTGTATCATATCCTAACCAAGGTGTAGTTTTTTCAAAGTTCTTTTGCATCATCTCAACGATTGAAGGAACTAATGATTTCATATCTACTGTCGATTCATTATTACTTGTTTGCATAAGTTTATTTTCGGCAGAATCTGTTGATGCTATATTGTCATCTACATCTTCACCGTTATCCAATGCTTCAAGTTGTTTTGCAAGGATTTCTCTTTGTTTTCTTTTTTTGCTATATTTAGCGACTGCATTTGCATAAAATGCAACGTTGGCTGATGTTACGACATTAGATGTTAAGGCTGAAATTAATGTTACAGGAATATCTGAACAAGCATTACAAATCATAGCAGGTGAAGCCTGTCCATATTTGGTGTAAAGATTACAAAGTTCTTTGAATATTTTTTTGTAATGCAAATTATAAAAATCATCAGAAGATACCAAAGTTGAGACTTCATCAATACATTCGTTGTACAAAATCATTGAACCAAGAGTAATCTGTTCGTATTCAACATTATAAAAATCTTTTACATTTACTGCCATTTTTTTTCTCCAAAATTGTTTTTTTTCGTTTAGCGTTTTGATGTTGCTGATGCTAAAATGCACTTTACAGAATTACTTTTGATTCTGTCGATTACTGGGTCTTTTTCAAGTTTCTTTTTCAAGATTTCTTGATTCATTGCTTCGTAATTATCAATTCCTGCAATAAACGCATAAAATGCAATTTCTGTCATATTGGTTGCTATCATTGTGTTCACGCAATTGTCATAACGAAGCATTAAAACTGTTCTCAAAAATAAACGTTCTTCTGCAATGTTTTGTGATGTTCCAACTTCGTCTATACAAAGAAAATCACATTTTCCAAGATTTTCATAAAAATCAAATTCAGATTCTTTTGATGAAAAATTTCTTGTACTTCTCAATTTTGCTTCAAGTAACAAATCTGAAAAATATTTTCCTGCTGGAAGTCCATTCAAAGCTCTCTCGTGGATTGCTCCTGCTAAAGCACTTGATTTTCCTTGTCCAACAGAACCTGTCAGAATGCAAACTTTTCCACTTCCAACATCTGTTGCGAAGTTTTTCAAGTTCTGTGCAATAACTGGTAGTCCCCAATCGTAAGAATCAATCAAAGTTGTCCAAAATCGTTTTGGTAAGTTTGATGATTCATTTGCTGATGTTAGGTCCATAGATTGTTTAGTCGTCTTGTATGACGAATAATCAATTTGCTCTCCTTTTGCAAAAATTGTGTTCTTGAAGAAATCAACTGCTGCCTTTTCCATTTTTTTTTGTCTCCTTGATTTTTTTGCTACAAGTCGAAACTTGTGTATTCAGATACATCAGCAAAGCCTGTCTTGGCTATGGCTGATTGTTTTTGATTCTGGTTTTGGGCTTGGCGTGAAATCGTTGCCTTGATGTTCTGCTCAAAGTTGTCATTGCGATTTACGATTTTCTCAAATACGGTGTTTGAAAAAATCGACAAGAATGTGTAATCGCGTCCATTCTGGTACAACCAATATTCTGCAAGTGAACTTTTTACAGCTTTGATTGTTTTCTCTACTCCGTATGTTTCAAAGGCTCTTTTAATACAAGCGTTACAAGCGTTGTAATTAAGTTGATAGCCTAAACTGCCTGTCGCAAGGTTGCCTTTCTGGAACAGAAAATCTCGATTAGCAAAATAGACTTTGTAAACTTCGTCATAAGATTCTTTAGGGAATGTACCCTTTCTTTCTTTTGGCGGGGTTTTTCTTTCTTTGGGTTTTCTCTGACTAGAAGATTTTGTTTCTGAAACTGTGTCGTCTATTTTTATTTCTCTAGGAGAAGTTGTTTCAGAAAGTTCTTCGTGTTCATTTGCATTATTTTTTTCTAAGTGAAAAAGATTCTGAGGTTCTTCAAAAATATTTGTTGTTGGATTTGGATTTTCCCAAGGTATAAATTCAGAATCTTTTTCGAGTTTCTCAGAGTTAAGTTCATTTTCAGGAGATTCATCTTTTTGAATTTCTTTTGATGAATAATTATATCTTTTGTTTATATCTTTTGTTATATCTTTTGTTATATCTTTTGTTATATCTTTTAAATGCTGTGACGTTTTTGCCTGTACTGCTGTGCAATTTTTGCCTGTACTGTTAGGCAAATTTGGAACATCTTGCTGTGCATTTTCTTCCTCACAAGTTAGGATTTCTGCGATGGCATCTGCATTAAGTGTGTACCAATTTTTACAAGGGATCCCTTTTTTTTGGACAGATACAATGTTATTTTTTTCTAAAGACGAAACAGCTCCACGAATTTGTTTAATTGACAATCCTGTATCATCTGCAAGTTCTTCTTGAGAAAAATAAAATTCTTCAAAACCAAACATATTAGCAACAGAACAGAGTTCTCCAAGCGTAATTGCTTCGTAAACTCCAATTCTTTTAGCGATTGTCTTTGAATACTGAATAAATCCTTTTGTGGATAATAATTTAAGCAAATTGATATTATTACTCATTTTCACCGCCTTGTTTTTAGTCTTTTTAAATTTTGAAGTATTTCTTTCTGTTTTTTATAGGTTATATATAGGTTATATATAGGTAATATATTTGTCAATATTTAAATCTTAATAGTTATATCTACTTGCAATAACCTAGATATTTCATTATTCTTTTCCTTATGATAGGAAAAGATAGTACAAAACTCATATTTACTTTACCAAAGGTTCTTTATGAAAAATTGAAACAAAAAGCTGAAGCTCAAAATAGAAGTATGGCTAACCTTCTTGTTACAATTCTTCAAGATTACTTTAATAAAGATGACTCAGAAAACCACGAATAAGTGGTTTCTTAGATTACTTCAATGTAGTCGTTTTGCAGGTCGAGTTTGCGGATAACACAGAAAGAACCGTTAGGATTTTTCGCAATGAAATCTCCTATGTTTGCTCTTTCTGTGTTATTTTTTTTATCGAGAGCTGCAACTTCACCCATCATAGAATCGTAAAATCTGATGTCAGGACAGAAATTTGTTAATTGTCTTTTATTTTTTCCAGTCCATTCAACAACAGAAATTTGTTCAACTCTTTTTTCAAAAATTCTCATTTTGGGTCTCCTATCTATTTGAAATTTTTTCGTCTTTATGTTCAGCGATTAGAGGAATTGACTCTTCGTAATAACGCCAAGAATCTACTTCTTTAGAAGAATCGTATTTTGCTTTATCCTTTTGCCAACAACCAAGATTTTCAGTTTTGAGGTTGTAATGATTAGCTATACGCCCGACTTTTGTTGCTGAAATTCCGAGTTGCTTTCCAATTTCTTCTGCTGAGTAAGATTTACGGACTTCTGGAAGCGGAAGAACAAAAGTTCCTTCCAGTGATTTTGTTGCATAAGCATTACAGATTTGTTTATAAGTTTTTGATTGAGTTTCAGCATCTAAGCCAATCTCACGCCAGATTTTTGCTTTTTCAAGACGAAGTTTTTCTTCCTCTATTGCTAATTCTCTGTCTGATTTTTTGTTTGGAATTGTGTAACTTCCAGTTTTTCTGATACTTGGAAGGACTTCGCTCGTAACCCAATGTTTAAATCCTTTTGCTGATTCAAGTTTTGAACTGAAAATTAAAGCATACAAACCAGATTCATTAATAATTATAGTTTGTGGATGAAGGGTAGTATTTATACCACCGATATTTTGTATAGAGATTTTATCTTCTTTCTCTATATTTTTTTCAATTGCCTGTTTTGTATCAGAATATCCTAAAGCAATGGCAACATCTTTTGCTACAAACCAGCATTCGTTGTCGATTTCGATAGTTCTTACTTCACCGAACTCTTCGTTCTTAAAAATTGTTACTTCATTCATTTTTTCTTCCCTTGACTATCCAAAAATGGATAGTCGTAAGTTTTTTGGATTTTAGAAAATTTTGTACCAAACAAATTTTGCTTGTTTGATTGTCAGTTTATTTTTTAATTCTTCAGCGAGGTCGATTCGTTTTTTCCAGTAATCTTGTCTGACTGGATTATCCGTTGCCATTAACATTGCAGAAGAATGGTCGATTTCGCTTAACAACAATTCGTACAACGTCATAAGCCCCTCACATATTGAAAAATTTGTTAGCAGAGGTAATTGCTTCCAACACTTTGTCGCAGATACCCTGTGAAGTTATGAACTCTGTGAATTTGAAGATATTTTCAAAGCAAATTGTTTCGATTTTCACGTTGGAAAATGAAATGTAAAGTTCAAAGTATTCTGTTTTAGCGTTAAAGTTCCACGAAATGATTATTGGATTCTGTGTGTATTTTTTCCCCAGGACATCGTAGATTTCGATAACAGTTGGTGTTTTGCTTGAATGTGATGTGATAAGGAATGGCGAAAATTCGTTATCAGTAAGGAAGCAGTCAAGTTTCTCTGCTGTACTTTCGGAAAAAGTGTCAAACAACTTTCCAAATGAAACTACATCGTTAAAATTTGTCATAAAAAAAACTCCTTGAATAGCGAAGTAGGGGATTTGTCTACTTCGCTGTAAAATTTTAATCGTTGTCTAAAGAACCCATTGCAATCGCTTTTTGTTCGATGTCATTCTGAACTAAGCGTTTTAGTGTGGTTACTCTTTGTCTTTCTTTTTGTTCTCTCGTTTTGTTGTCTTTGTGCAAAGCATCGAAAGAAGCAAGATTTGTGATGATTTCAGAAAGAACAAAATCTGGCTCATCATCAGTAAAGCAAGGCTTGATTTCTGATGTGTAAGTTTCGATTGAAGATTCCAACTTGTTCAGAAGTTCGTTAAATGCTTCTCGCTCGTTGTTATAGAAGCCTGTTACAGTTTCATCTGCAAGACATTCTTCTTGTTCTTCCTGTTCTTCTTCATCGTAGAACTCGTTTTCTTCTTCCCACTCTTCGTCAAATTCCCATTCTTCTTCATCGTAACGGGCACTCATTTCGATTTCGTCTTTATCAAAATACATTTTCAAGTTCCTCCGCTCGTTTTTTTTCTAAACGAATCTTTTTTGCTTTTTCAAAATCTTCTTTTCTGAAAGAATCAAATTCAGTCATAATGTCTTTGATTTCTTTGATTCTTTTCTTGAAAGAAATTCTGTCATTCGCTTCAAGATGTTCTTTTGCTTTAGCTAGAAGTGGTTGGATTACTTGAAGTTCTATTGTGTATTTGCCACATTCAACCATCTCGAACTGAACGTCTTTTTTTATCATTGCAAGTCGTTCAGTTCGTCTGCCTCTTTCGTATTCAAGTTCTTGTTTTTGTTTATCTGTTAGAATCATTTGATAACCTCCAATGATGAAGAATCGAAGATGATTCCAAGTTTTTTTGCGATGTATTCAAGACCTTTATATGTAACTCGTGTTACAGGTGTGTTTTCTGTTTTATCTCCCTTAACGATTGTTTTGGTTACAACTTTGAATCTTCCTGCGTTTTCTTGCTCTTGTTTTGGTGTGTTGTCGTGACACAGGATTCCAAGTTCTCGAAGTTTTTTGAAAAGTGTGATGTTTCCATAACCAAGTTTCAAAAGACTTGCTACTTGGTCCATACTGAATGTTCCATCAGCATTTATTGCTTTGTCGTGAAGTTCAACTTTTGGCTTCTGCTCATCAAGAAGTTTCTGTTGTGCTTCGATTTTTTCTTGCTGCTCAAGTGCAATCTGGAGAGCTTCTTTCATTGTTCTTGGAACTCTAAAAGAACCTTTTGTACGAAGTTCGTGAAGAATCTTTTTCACTTCTTTTTTGAACTCTTTAGCAATTGGTTTTCTTGAAAGCATAAGAACTTCATACAGTCCATTTTCTGTTAAAAAGTTGTAAGTTTCGTTGTTTTTCAGCCCTAAACAATCTTTAGGGCTGATTTTTACCTTTTCATCTTCATCAACAGAATTAAGCATTGCTGTAACGTTTGAATGTTCAATCCATTCTGCAACATCTTTTGCAAGGAAAAGTGGGTTTTCAAAATCTCCATAAATTCTGAATGTTTTCCCAAGAACTTCCTGTTGCTTAACAACGGAAACTGATTTTGTTGAAATATTTTCAACATTTGTTGATTTTTCTTCATTTTCACTAAAAAGATTTAACTCTTGTTCGTGAAATTCCGAAAATTGTTGTGATGAGTGCATAAAAGCCTCCTCGTGGGGAATGTAGAATCAAGAAAACTTTGGTCGGGATTCCAGTTCTACATTCCTTTCAAAAAAGAGATAAAAAAAACCTTAAAAGGAGTGTTCCCTTTTTGTTGCCAAAAAGTCTCTCTCGGAACATCCTTGTAAGGTTCAAACTGAAATCAGCTTGGAGAAAGAGAGAGAGAATTTTTTCTCTAAACTGACTTTTTGTAGAGCAACGCTCTTTATGTTTTTTATAATATCGCAAATGCGAGATTAATGCAAGTGTATTTCTCGTAAATACGAAAAAAAAGGAGGAATTATGGGAATGTCAGCAAATGATGTAATTGAAAGAGTAAAAGAAAAGATTCCATTAAAAGAATTGGAAAATTTAGGTTTTACATCTTCAACTATTTCCACTTGGAAAACTCGTAATACAATTCCTCGTGCTGATGACTTATATAAAATTGCTCAACATATCAACGTATCTATGGAATGGTTACTTACAGGAGAAGTAAAATCTCAAGAAGAAATACTCCATAAACTCCAAGAAGAAGCATCTTTGTACAAATCGAAATACGAAAATCTTGCAAAACAAATACAAGCTCTCGCATCCAGTGTTAGTTAATTTACAGAAACAAGGCGAAAATAGGTTTAAAGTGCCGTTTTTGTCTTGTTTTTGTCTTATGTTTTTATTTTATTACACAAATGAATAAAACTCAATACTCGTTTGTGTAATTTATTATTATTTTTTTTAGAGGGGGAATAATGGAATTTTCAGCAAATGATATAATCGAAAGAATAAAATCAAAAGTCTCTCTAAAAGAATTAGAGAAAATAGGATTTACGCCTCAAAATGTTTCTAACTGGAAAACACGCAACACAATTCCTCGTGCTGATGATTTATACAAAATTGCTCAATACATTGGAGTTACTGTCGAGTGGTTGCTTACAGGGGAAACGGACAAAGACGATTCTGTGTATAGATCTAAATATGAAAAATTATTGAGAAAAGTCCAAGATTTTTCTGCGTTGATTTTGAGAGAGAACGGCTGACAACGATTTTTTTTCAGTCTAAATTGGCTGAATGGAAGAATCACCAACAATTTATTCATTTTTTGTAGAACCTTCTTTTTTTGAAAAGATTAGCCAGAAAATAGTTTCCTTTTTTGAATTTTTGAGAAAACTGAAACATCTAAAAAAATACGAATTTTTGTCCGAATTTGTTGATATGGATTTTGAACAAAAACAAACTAACAAAATTGTAATCCCTGTCAAATTGATAAAAGATGGGGCAGAGCCATTCGCCGTAGAAACAAACGCTATCATAGACACAGGGGCAGAGTGTTGTTCGATTTCGCCACAACTTGCGAATATGTTGCAACTTCCCTTAGAGAAGACTAGCAATGTTTTTGGTGCGACTGGAAGCAAAAATGTGAATGTCTATAAAGGCGACATTGCAATTTCTGATTCTGCAATTTTCTACAATATTGAGTTGTACGAAGCGGAAATTTTAGGAACAGAAAAACGTCCTCATTTGATTATAGGAATGGATATTTTGTCGAAAACGGCTTTTTCGTATGATTTTGATGAGAACGGGAATCGAGTTTTTAGTTTTAGAGAGATTTAAAAGAAAACTAAGATTTTTTTCAGTTCTTCGTTTTCTTCTAAAATAGGGGAAATTTTCCCCTATTTTCCCCTATTTTCCCCTATAAATTTTCCTTATTTCGTTCTTTGTTCAATTTTATCCAATTATAAAATCCGAAAATTGCAACAATGAGATAGATACTTTTTTTAGTGAGATAAACTGCATCGAAATTTTGGATATACTGAATTACGGCAATAACATCTGTTATAAGCCAGAGTATGTACTGCTCTCTGTATCTGAATAATTCCAATGTAATTGCAACTATACCGATAGAAAAAATAAAACTGTCAAATATTGTACTTGCATTTGGGTTTATATATTTGTTCAACAAGAAGTGCATAAGAAGTGCAATCATTACAATCATAGAACTGAAAATAATACATGTTGAAATTGTTAATTTCTTTGATTTTGTTTTATGATTCTGAAATTCGTCTCTATGTTTTGACCAATATATCCAGCTGATAATATTCATTGGAGCATAAACAGCACATTCAAGAATCAAAGTTCCTGTAAATCCATCATTTCTATGATAAGCAAGAAAAATAATATAAACAAATGTATTGACTACGGCAAAAGCAAAGTTACTGATAGAGGCTTTTGCTGTAAGGAATACACAGAAAATGCCACAAATCGCACTGATAAAATTGATGATTGTAAGCCATCCTGGATTATAACTGTTTGCATCTGTAAATCCTTTATAGACAGACATTGACGCAATTCCAATCATAATTGCTGTCATCAACCATTCGTACAATTTCAATTCTTTAATGGAATTAACCATATTTTTCTTAAAATTATTCATAATATCCTCCTTTTTTAAGAATTTGCTATCCAAACCTCAGCTTCTTTTCTTGTCATACTTCTGACTTTCGTCCCTGATATAGGAACTATGACTCGTTTCTCATCGACAATGACATGTTCCGCCCAAGGATAAGCTCTTTTGAAGTAATCACCGTAGGAAGGCTCTGATGAAAAAACATACTTAAAGTTGCTTCCTATAGCATTAATCACAAGTGGAGTTTCTTTATCCCAGTCCTCATCTCCATTCTTATCAAGACATTCATCTGTGTTTATGAATCTGTATTCAACATTCTTATAATGTGCTACAGCTTCTTTTATCTGTTTTTCTCTAGCAGAAACTGTCAGTAAGTCATCTATATTTGTCCCATGCTCTAATTTTCTATTGCAAGGGCTATCAAATAAAATGACATATACCTTATCACACATTGAAGCGGCTACTTTCACGCAAAATAAATGTCCTTTATGGAAAGGTAAGAATTTACCTCCAAAAAAACCGATAACTTCATTTTTTTTCATAGTTTAGTTTTCCATCTTTGATATGAACTTAATCACATTCTCAGAGAATCCGTTCACATGAACCCACTTGGAATTTTTCTGATACATTACTCCGTTTTCGTATGGAGCGATATTGATTACATACCCCTTATTAGTGAGCGTATGAACTTTATCGTTATCATATCCGTAGTTATCCTGTTCATCTGTAATGATTACGATTCTATCAACTGTATTGTTATGAGAAACTCTCTCAAAGGCTGCCTTTGTACTTGAATAAATGCTTGTTCCACCGCAAGCATTACCTATAGCATCAGCAAGAGCGAAACCTCTTCTAGCAGGGATTTCCGTTGGAATCTGATTGAATTTAAAAATTGAGCAACTCTCACAGATTTCCCGAAGAATAATAGCCATTGTTTTTGCAGCATCAAGTCTGTTCATATCCGACTTTGAACTCAAAGAACTACTCATAGAACCTGAAACATCCACCATCACAAGAGTGTGTCCTTTCAATTTTGGCATATCTTTTGTAGATTCAATGAGTTTTTCGTCAAGGATTTCCTCTGTAAAAGGATTTATTCTTGCACAAGCCATAATCTGAAACGGAAGAATCTTTGACATATTAGCCTCAGAAAGTCCGACGGCAATATCAGAGGCCAATACACCTGAGTTAACCATATTTCTTACATTTCTGAGCATTGCGAGTGCTCCAAGTCTGTTTTCTTTAAGGAGTCGTTCCCAAGACGCTTTCTTGTCTCTTGACTTTGAAAGCTCAACTTCCCAAGTATCAGGTGTCGCAAGAGTCTTTGATACAATCTTCTTCCAAAGCTCAGACTGCTCATCATTTTCTGGCTTTGGTCTTGCAATACGAATTACATCACGGAGCTTGATTTCTTTATTGTCGCCTTTATATTTTCCGAACTGATATTCGTCAAACTTAGAGAAAGCGATTTGCATACCTTTCACCATCTGCTTAGGAAGAGGCTTTTTTCCGTCTATCCAGTAAAGACTTAGAAGTTCTGCCATATCATCAACTCTCGTAATTACATCTGCCACAAGTTCCTTTGTAAGCTGCTTATTTTTTGCCATACAGCAAAGAAGGAGAAGCGGTGTATGGCGGAGCTTGTTGTCAAACTTCGACTGTCTTACAAGTTTCTCCGCTTCTTCTTTTGTTACTTTATCCATAAGACCTGTAATTCGGTCTGATACGGATATTCCGTCTTCGTAGAAATTGTCTTCCCAAAGCAAACAAGAGTTTACAGTTCTCTCAAGCTGCTCGAAAGGAGACAATTCTCGGTCTTCATTAGCCGATACGCTAGCTTTTCTGTTTACACTTGCCATTTCAGCACTCCTTTTTTATTTATTTATTATTCAATTTTTCTCCGCAAAAGGGGCAGTATCTAATAAAAACTCTATCAGAAGATTGGTGTAATACTGTTCGTTCTGAAGGTTTATACTTAGTTGGAAAAATACTTTCAAAATTAACTACAAAAAAAGAATCTCTCCCTGTATTTTATTATTATCACCTGTTAATTGAAGTGTTAGTTTTTTTTGTCCTGCCAATCCCATTCTCCATAAGTAAGTTTGTTGTTGTTTTTACTGCGAAGCACAATGCACCTGTTTGCTATGTAATAACTTCGAGAGCAGAATTTTTCCACCTGCTTTATATACAGTCTGTCATTCTCAATTCTGGCGACGATGAATGGATCAACCCAAGAGCCGCTGTCTCTGTTGCATTGTGGACTGATAACCAAATCTCCGATATTAATAATATTTCCATACCTGTCTGTAACAGAGGTATTTGAGCTTAAATCAAGATATTTGATTTTTTTAAGCGAAAGATTGAAATCTACAACGGTTCCAAATCTGGCATTAAATTTCTCTATACAGCTTTTTATCGTTCTTGAAAAATCTTTTTTAGAAACATTAGGCTGATAAACAGAAACAGTACAATGATCATTACAAGTGAATATTGTTGACTCGTTTTCCAAAGTATCTAACCATTCCCCAAAAACACAAAGCTGAACAAAATCATCTGACCAGAATTTTGTATAAAGACCTTTATCGAGGATTTTATCCTCAAAAGGAGAAGTTTTACAAAAATTTAATGCAATATCTTTTTCTTTAAATAGTTCCTCTGCATACTTTATGCGAGATTGCTCATCAATATATTTAAAATTATTTGGACTTGTTTTTTGATACGAATAGCCTTTAAGTAATCTGTCTATATCATGGCTTGTGAAATAATATTGTTTCCACAATTC
>JAGHSX010000106.1 GCA_018065645.1 Candidatus Scybalousia scybalohippi | reverse complement strand
CTTTAAATAGTTCTTACTCATATAAAAGAATATTATTATTTTCCGAAATAGCGAAAAGTTCTAATAACTCCCTTGCATACATATTAGGAACCCAATATAATTTTGGATACAAAACATCATTAACTTTATCCTATAGAAACTATGATAAAGCTTATCAAAACTTTTTCTCAAATGCTATAGGAATACATGACAATAATCAAAATGAAAAAGGATTGTACTTTGACTTTTGTCAATACTTAAACAAAAAGTTGTCATACTATCTTGGAGCAGATTTCTTCTACTTCCCTTTTATGTCATATAGAGCGAATTCTTCTTCCTATGGTCAAAAAGCTAAATTTCAGTTATCCTATAATCTTAATAAAAAGAATTCCGTAGAATTTTATTTCAGGTTATCAAATCGTCAATATAATGACACAACTCTTCATTCTAATATAATACCTCTTGATAATATTATAACACAAACTCACATTAAATACAAGTACCTATGTTCCGAATCCTTCTCTATTGCATCTCGTGTAGGATATTCTCATTCTTTCACAAATGACTCTAAAGAAAATTATGGCATCTATTCCTACCTAGAAGCCATATATAAAAGCAAAAGGATTCCTATTTCTTTTAACACACGTTATACATACTTTTATTCTACAGATTATGACAACAGATTTTATTTGTACGAATATTCTCTACCTCTAAACTATTCATCATCTTCCTTGAATGGAAATGGACATAGGATTTACTTCATAGCATCTTACAGCTACCACAAATTACAACTAGCCTTAAGATACTCCATAACAAAATACCTCAACAAAGAATTTATATCTTCTGGTAATGACAAAATAGAATCAAATAACAGCCAATATCTAAGCACACAAATCTATTACGCCTTTTAGAAAGAGTTTAAACAAGTTCTCCTCTTGCAGCATCTTGCCTTATAAAGATAAACAGCATACAAGTAAATGCCCAAAGGGAAGAACCTCCATAAGAAAGGAATGGTAAAGGTATACCTATAACAGGTAACAATCCTATAGTCATACCCATATTTACAAAAAAGTGGAAGAATATTATACCTGCGATACTATACCCATATATTCTTGCAAAATTACTCCTTTGCCGTTCTGCCATTTTTATAAGTTTGACGCACAACCAAACATACACAAAAATTAGAATTATAGAGCCCAAAAATCCCCATTCTTCTCCTACTGTACAGAAAATAAAATCTGTATCCTGTTCTGGCACAAAATTAAACTTTGTTTGTGTACCTTGAAGGAAGCCTTTACCCAAGAATCCTCCTGAGCCTATGGCTATCTTACTTTGATTTACATTATACCCAGCACCTTTAAAATCCTGTTTCTTTCCCAACAAGACTTCTATTCTTTCTCTTTGATGTGATTCTAGAACCTCGTTGTAAGCAAAATCCACACCAAGAACAATTACAGAACAAATAGCAATACCAGCAAGAAAATATATAAATTTTGCACTACTATTTCTCCTGTGAAGAATAAAATATGCTATTAAACCTATAACAGCTATTGCTCCTACCAAAATATATGGATTTATCAATAATGCCAATACAAACAACAAAATGGCAACTGCTCCAAATATCAAGACTAGTGAAGATAATCCTTCTCTAAACAAAACGAAGACAAATGAGCAGAATACCAAAGCCGAACCAGTATCATTCTGCAACAATACCAATCCCATAGGCAATACAACAACACCTATAGCTATCAGTTTTGTCTTCCATTGACTCATATCTACATTGATAGCAGACAAAACTTTAGCAAGAGCCAAAGCTGTAGCCATCTTTGCAAACTCCGAGGGTTGAATACCAAACTCTCCTATCCCTAACCAACTCTTAGCTCCTTTGGTTACAGAACCCATTACGAGCACTATCATCAACATTATCAAACAGACGACGTATATGAGATAGGAAGTTTGCGAGAAAAACTTCGGGTCTATAATCAAAACAAATAAAGCAATAACAAATGCAGCAACTATCCATATCATCTGCTTACCATAACGGCAAGACATGTCTAAAATACTAGAATGCTCTCCGTCATATACAGCCGCATAAATATTAAGCCAACCAACAAAGACCAAAAACAAGAAAGCAATAACAACTTTCCATTCTACATTTGCCAATATACTTTTACTTCTTCTATCCATTTGTTATTCGCTAGTTGTTCCTGCTGCTTGAGAGGATGATGATTGACTTTGTTGAGATGAAGACGATTCTGATGTTTGTGCAGCAACAGTTCCTTTCTTGATTGGTTTAGACACTCTAACCAATGGTAATGACTGACAAGGTGCAGCTTCCATGTACATCTTCTCTACATCTGTTCTCTCTACTTTGCCCTTAACATATTTTTCTATTATTAAACCTGCAATAGGAGCAGCCCAAGTACCACCACCTCCTCTTGCATTTTCAACATATACTGAAACAGCAATCTTTGGATTGATCTTTGGAGCAAAAGAAATGAAAACTGAGTGGTCTGCTCCAATATTTTCTGCTGTACCTGTCTTTCCACAAACCTCCAATCCTGGAACATCAGCTCTATGGCCTGTACCACCACCTTCATGTACTACAGCCCACATTCCCTCAACAGCAATATTCCACCAAGAAGAAGCAATCAAAGAATAATGTTTCTGCAAATACTTAGTGTAAATTTTTCTATGCTTGTCATCCCCATAACCTTTAACAAGGTGAGGAGTTATGTACCAACCTCTGTTTGCCACCAAAGCAGCAAAATTTGCCATCTGAATAGGAACTACCAACACCTCTCCCTGTCCAATACTATTGGAGTAGATAGTATGGAAATTCCAACCAGAAGGATACCAATGATTGTAGAAATTTGTGTCAGGTATATGACCTTTTCTTACACTTGGAAGGTCTATATCCATAGGTACACCAAATCCCATACGCTTCATGGCAGCAGTCCAAATACCCAATCCATACTTACTGTCTATCTTTCCTGTCTTTGGATTAACCTGCTGAACTTCTTTCTGGAATACTCTATAGAAATAAGGGTTACAAGACATTTTTATACCATCCCTAACAGAACCAGCAGCAGGATGATTGTGACAACCGACCAAACCTTTATCACAAGGGAATCCTGCGCCTGAACTTATCACACCCATATCCAAAGCAACCAAAGCTTGAGCCACTTTAAAGATACTTCCTGGAGGATATTCTGCCATAAGTGCTCTATTGAACAATGGTTTGGCAATATCATCAGCAAGTTTCTTGTAATTGTTTCCTCTTTCTCTACCTGCAAGAAGATTAGGATCGTAAGATGGAGCAGAGACAAAACAAAGAACTTCTCCAGTAGAAGGCTCTATTGCAACAATAGATCCTCTCTTGTTTCTCATAAGTTTTTCTGCATACTTCTGAAGCTCTATATCTATAGTAGAATAAAGATTTTTTCCAGCAATAGCAGGTACATCATATTGTCCATCTTGGAAAGAGCCTTTCTCTCTATTGTGTACATCAACCAAAGTTACTTTACTACCTTTAACTCCCCTCAACTCCTTTTCGTAACTTCTTTCCAAACCACTCATTCCAATATAGTCTCCACGTTTGTAATATGGTTCTTTCTCTATTCTTGCTTCACTTACCTCCCCAATATAACCTAATACAGTAGCAGCAATACTATCTGGATAGGATCTTATAGTTCTCTTCTGGGCATAGAATCCCTGAAACATATAAATTTTCTCTTGCAAAGAAGCAAAATCTTCTTTACTTATCTGTTTCTCAAAAAATGAAGGAGCATACATAGAATACTTTTTTGCTTTCTCCATTTTTTTGACAAAATCTTCTTTCGTAATCTTTACCAGCGAGCAAAATCTATCCGTGTCCAAATCCTTCACTTGTCTAGGAATTACCATCAAGTCATAAACAACCTCATTATAGACAAGCAGTTTCCCATTTCTGTCATAAATCAAGCCTCTAGATGGATACTGAGTAACATATCTTAACGCATTTCTATCTGCCAATTCTGCGTAAGTGTCATCTATCACCTGGATATAAAGCAACCTTATCGCATAAACAACACCTATAGCGATGAATATCGCCATTATGACAAATCTTCTTGATGCTAATGCATTTTTTGTTGCGTAAGGCACTTTATTTGGATTTTTTTCGTTAGTTGAATTAAAGTGCAAAGATACAAGAAAAATGAAGAATTGTGCCTTAAGAAATAATAATTTTTTCAAAGAGTGGTCAAACAATCTCAACGAGATAAAAAATCAAGAAGATTTTGAGACTCTAGCCATCAAAGCTTTCAAATTCCAATACCAGAACAACAACGTCTATCGCCAATGGTGTGATTACACCTGCAAAGAGATTGAAAGCATAAATGAAGTGTCTCAAATACCTTTTCTTCCTATCTCATTTTTCAAGACAAAAGATATTTCTTCTTGCAAAGAAATGTCTGCAGAAGACTACTTCTTATCTTCTGGCACAACTTCTATGCAAAGAAGTAAGCACATCATCTACGACAAAGAGTTTTACATTCAAAATACTTTTAATTGTTTTGAGCAGTTCTTTGACAAGGTTGAAAACTTCTGTTATCTTTGCCTGCTTCCAAATTATCTGGAGCAAACTCATTCATCTCTTATCTGTATGATGGATGCTTTTGTCAAAAAAAGCAAATACAAAGAAAGTGGATTTTTCAAGGACAATCTTAAAGAGGTTGCTTCCATAATCAAGAAAAATGAAGAACAAGGTATTAAAACAATTTTATTCGGAGTTACTTATGCTTTGCTAGATCTTCTGGAAATACAATCTTTCCAA
The DNA here is from genome assembly GCA_018065645.1 of Candidatus Scybalousia scybalohippi. Lineage (GTDB taxonomy): Bacteria > Bacteroidota > Bacteroidia > Bacteroidales > P3 > Scybalousia_A > Scybalousia_A scybalohippi. Next base: position 7,197 of record JAGHSX010000106.1, on the reverse strand, counting down.
CTAAAAAATACTATCGTCTTTGAAACAGGAGGAATGAAAGGAAGAAGAAAAGAAATCTCAAAGACAGAACTTCACGAAATTCTTTCCAAAGGATTTGGAATAGACTCCATAAGTTCAGAATATGGAATGTGTGAACTATTGTCTCAAGCATATTCTCTTGGCAATGGTTTGTACAAAACACCTAAACAAATGAGAATTTGTATAAGGGAAGTAAACGACAGAAAAAGCAATAATCTTGTAAATCATAGCGGAGTAATCAACATAATAGATTTGGCTAATATTGCAACTTGTTGTTTCATAGAGACGGAAGATGTAGGTAGAATGAATGAAAAGGGCGAATTTGAAATACTTGGAAGACTTGATCATTCAGCTTTGAGAGGATGCAATTTGATGTACGCAGAATAAAACGAAGAGTTGCGCCACTAAAACGAAGAGTTATTTTTCTAGGATTTGAAAAAATTTTTTAACTTTGCTAAAAATATAAACACATAAAATTATGGCTGATATAAACATTCCTATCGGAACAGAAAAGACAATAGAATATATAGTAAAAGAAGAAGACACAGCAATAAATGTTGGCAGTGGAGAGGTAAGAGTATTAGCCACTCCAAGAATGTTGGCACTTATGGAAGAAGTATCTTACAAGAGTGTCTCCGAATATCTGAGAGAAGGAAATGTTTCTGTCGGCACACAGATGAATATTACACATTTGAAAGCCTCTGCCATAGGAGAAAAGCTTACTATCAAAAGTATTTTAACAAAACAAGAAGATAGAAAACTTGTCTTTGATGTTGAAGTAAATGATAAAGATTCTTTGGTAGGCAAAGGTGAATGTAGCAGATTCATAGTAAACAAATCCCGCTTTGAAGAAAAAGCATATTCAGCAATAAATAAAAAGTAAATCGAAATGGAAAACGAATTTAAAATGGTTGCCAAGACCATGTATGGTCTGGAAGATGTTTTGGCAAATGAGATAAAGGAATTGGGTGGAGAAAATATAGAGAAACTCACACGTGCAGTTTCTTTTACAGGTAATATGCGTACGTTGTACAGAATGAACTATTGCTTGAGAACTGCTTTATCTATACTTAAACCAATCATGACTTTTACTGCAAAGAACGAGCAGGAACTATACAACAATATTTATCGCTACTCTTGGGAAAAAATACTTAATCCAGACGGAACATTATACATAGATTCTTCTACTAGCAGCAAGATTTTCAATCACTCTCTTTATGTTGCACAAAAAACCAAAGATGCTATCTGTGACAGATTCCGCAAGATGTTTAACTGTCGTCCATCTGTTGATAGAGAAAATCCAGACATCAAGATAGACATACACATCAGCGAAAAAGAGGTTACAGTTTCTTTGAACTCTTCTGGAGATAGTCTATTTAAGAGAGGATACAGACAGAAAGTGGGTGAAGCTCCGCTGAATGAAGTAACAGCTGCAGGACTTATCCTGTTAAGTGGTTGGAAAAAAGATTGCAACTTCTACGATCCTATGTGTGGCAGTTGTACCTTGGCTATAGAAGCTGCTATGTATGCTTCCAATATCCCTGCACAATACTACAGAAAAGACTTTGCTTTTAGAAAATGGGCTGCTTTCAATTCTTTGGAATGGAAACTAGAAAAAGATGAGGCAGATAGAAAAATCCAAGACTTCGACTATGAAATATGGGCTAGCGATATTTCTCAAGAAGCTGTAAACAGAGCTGAAGAAAACTTGAGAATGGCTCATCTTCATCACGATATTCACCTGTTCCGTGCCGCTATGGAAGATGGAAACAAGCCAGAAGGAAAGACTTTGGTGGTTATGAATCCTCCATACGGAGAAAGATTGGAAGTAGATGACATTATTGCTTTGTACGAAAGAATAGGCGACACATTCAAACAATATTACACAGATTGTACAGCCTTTGTACTTTCTTCAGACATCTTTGCTTTGAAAAAAATAGGTTTGAAACCTTCTCGTAAGATAGAAGTTTACAATGGCAATCTGGAATGTCGTCTTTACAAATTTGAAATGTACGAAGGCAGTAAGAAGGCTTCCAAGAACCAGCAATAATATGAAAGGTAAAACCTTTTACATATTTTTCCTTTGCTGTCTTTTCAATCTAATAGTTTGTGCTCAGGGATTGAAATGTGCGAAGAATGTTTTCGCCACACCAAATACTGAGTTTATGCATAAACTTCCTACAGAAAAGGATTATATAGTTAAGCAAGTAGTATTTGGCGAAGGTTTGTCTAAACTTACTTGCCTCTATGACAGGATTGACAAAGGCAACAAGTATGTTTATGTAAAAGGTTTTAGTCCTAAGAAAGAGGGCGTATATTCCTACGTTGTTGTTCTAGAAAATAATGGCAGAGTCTCCTACGATACTATTACACTAACAGTAAGTTCTTTTCTCCAGTCCCCTACTCCTATGATGGGCTGGCTATCTTGGAACTGGTTTGAAAGTTGGGCAGACGAGAAAGTCTTACTAGAAAATGCTCAAGCAATAAAAGACAGAGGCTTATTAGAGGCAGGATACAGATATTTTATCCTTGATGATAAATGGGCAATACAAGGTTGCAGTAAAGAAAATCTTGATTACGATAGAGCGAAGTTTCACTCTATGGAAGCAGAGGATGGATTTACTACACAGATGCACAACTTAGGTTTTCAGGTAGGAATCTATTCTGACGCAGGAAAAGCGACTTGTGCCTATCAATATCAGGCAGGCTCATACGGATACGAGGAAGAACATCTGGAAAAGTTTGAGAAATGGGGCTTTGACATGCTTAAGTACGACTTTTGCAACAACGAAGCTTCTGCTCAAGAGAGTTACCCTCCTATGGGCAAAGCTATAGAGCAACTTAACAAGCAAAGACGACAAAAAGGTAAAACTTCTTTTGTATTTAACATCTGCGAATGGGGTCAAAACGAGCCTTGGCTTTGGGCAAGTGAAGCAGGAGGAAGCAGTTGGCGAGCAACATACGATTCTAGAGAGTGTTGGATGGGAGACAAGAATATTGTAGGAGTATTATCTGCAATAGATATTGTAAGAGATTTGTGGGCTTATACTGGAGTCAATAGATACAACGACGCAGATATGATGATGATTGGTCTTCATGGCTGTGGAAGTTCTAGCAACTACACACTTGAGCACCCCAATAATGCAGGAGGTAATCTTGAAAAAGCTTTCACTGTAGAGCAAGCAAGAAGCCAGATGAGTATGTGGAGCATGTTTTCCTCTCCTTTGACTATCTGCGCAGATTTTCGCAAGCAACCAGAAAGCAAAGACAATCCTCAAGCCATATTACCAGAACCTTTGATAACAGAAGACGATATTTACACCCTTACAAACAAAGATATTTTAAGCATAGACCAAGACATTCTCGGCCAATGTGCAGAATACATCTCAAATCTTTCTACTGGTAAAATGGAAGAAGGCTATGATGTTTATTTCAAGGATTTAAGTTATGGAATGTATGCTGTAGCCATATTAAACCGTTCCAAAGACACTATAGACAACATAAATATTCCATTGGAAGAGATCTATCTCAAGAAAAACAAGACGTATATTGTCAAAGACGTATGGGAAAAACAAGACTACGTATTTACAATAGATAATGGTATATTGTCAACTAAACAGATTCTTCCTTATCAAACAAAAGTCTATATAATCATTATATAAATCAAAAGTATTTATTAAACAAATCAAGCCTGCTTTTCCCCAAAAAAACTTTTGGTATTGTATCATATCATCTAAAGTTCTATATTATCTTGTCTTAAAGTTTCGTATATAAATTTTTTTTAGTAATTTTGCTCCTCATTTTTTGAGAAACAAAACATAAGAACGTATGAAAAAATTAAAATTTTCTTTACTTTGTGTAGCACTCCTTATTTTATGGGGGGGGTAAAATCATCTGAGGCTGAGACCGTTAGAATAAATAGCTACACAAACAACACCACTACAACAAATTTTACATTAGGTGAACTAGTAAATAGTTTTCAAGTTGCAACTTACAAAGCATCAATTGCGTCTGGTTATTATACCTTCTCTGGAGGAGGTATAGGTACAGTAGCTGATCCGTTTGTAATAAAGACTGCCAACGATTTGGTAATGATGTCGTATGTTGTCAATAACAAGAAAACATATAAAGAGACCGCTGGAGGTACAGACAAAAACTACGCCGAAGCAAATTATGTCTTAGGAAACGATATAGATATGAGTGAAACTGTTAGTGGTCCGTTTATAAAAATTTCAAAAAAGATAGAAAGACGTTCTAGGGCTTCTGCTGACGACTGGCAAATTATCTATGATGAAGATATTATTGTTAAGTCAAAGACTAATACTGCTCCATATACTTGTGACCCTGTATACCAAGATAAAACTAATACAACAACTATCTCTTTAGCAAATAGCAGCGCTATAAATAACACATGCAACAAGATTGTAGGTGCTTATAATGGTTCTGCAAATCCAGGAGGCATATATAGATTCACAATAACATATTCTGTTTATAGTGCCGACAATATTACATACTCCAATCTATTTCAACCTATAGGTGTAGCAATAAAATACAATGAAAATGTTGACTACAATGCTAGTGTTATATTTCAAAGAAGTTTTAATGGTAAAGGATATTCTATATACAATTTGAATATAGCCATGAAATCCACAGCTGCTGGTCTTTTGGGATTTGTTTCTAATACTAATAATGGTTCAGAAGGAACTAGGACGAACTCAAAAATACAAAACATAAATATTGTCAATTCAAACATAGTCACTGGCTCTAATAGCAGTAGCGGAGGTATTGTAGGATTATTAGGATCAGCTATTGTAGAGAATTGTTCATTAATAAACTCTAGTGTAAGTGGTGGTGCCGCTGCTGGTGGAATTGTTGGAGAGATGACACGACACGGTGTGGGAAGTACTAATAATGGTATCTCCGATGGTAGAATATTTGATTGTCAATCTTTCGCCAACAATATCACAGCCACACTAGCAGGAGGTATTGCAGGAAATGTCCCTGATACTTTAACTTTTATCAAAAACAATAGCACAGCAAGTAACACTGTAAACGGAACACAAACAGGTGTATTTGTTCCTGGTGTAATCAACCCAGATAATGAAATTCTTAGCGGTAATGAGAATATAACAGAACAAAGTGTTTCTATAGAAAGTTATAGAGATAAGATTCTTTTTGATGGTATAGTCCCAGACTATTGTTACATCAATAGAGGAATTGCGTTTGACCCAGAAAACAATGTAAGCGATAAAATCAAGTTAGAAAAACTCTCCAAAGAATTAAAAGGAGATACAAATATCACAGAAAATATAGTTCTACCAGACACCACTGGCATAGTGGCTGCTCTAAATCAGTGGAGAAGTCTTATCAACTCTAGCGCCTCTACTGCACTAGGTAAGACTGTTGTATTTACCAACGATGAAGGAGGTACACATATAAGTGCGCGTGAGGAAATGGAAAATGGAAATTTTTATGTCTATGACAACGAAGTAGGGTGGAAAGTTAAAAAGTATACTACCGACTATGACCAAATATTTTACAGAAAAAAATGTGGTTTCAGCATAATAATAGATGGTGTTGGGGATAGCATTATTTTTGGTTCAGAAAAAGGGAAACCTAAAGGGAAATCTTATAGTGAAGGTCTGCTTAATAACAAATCTTTTGAGGTTAAAGGTGTAACAACAGATAATGATAATAATTATCTTAGGGTATTTAAACATGCTTCCGATAAACAAGCTAAAATTGCTGTAGGATTCTTACCAGATGGTGTTGAATTTGATAAAGGAAAAGCAAAAAAAGCAGTTAATAGGTATGCTGGTTTAGTATATCAATCCCCTGACAATTTTTTTAAAGTTCAATCTATTGTTTTTATTGTAGATAATAAAATCGTTTATCGCAAACATGTAACCTATATAAAATAGAAAAGATGAACAAAAGTTCATCTTCCTAAGGTACAGGGGAATCAGGGATAAACCTGAAACCCCCCTGCATTTGCAAAGGTACAACTTTTTTTTAACCTACAAAGAAATATGAGTAAAAATTTAAAAAAAATAGGCATTTAATATACTATATGCCTAAAAAAACACAAAAATTACGTACATAAACTATGAATTTAGATAAATTTTCAAAAGGTATGGCTAAGTTTTCTATTGATATGAAGAAAGCCTACGACAAAGACCTTCCTCGTATCATAGGCAACAAAGCTGTGATGATGTTCAAGCAGAACTTCCAGGAAGAAGGTTTCTTTGGGCAGAAATGGAAAGAAGTCAAGCGAAGACAAGACCCCAAGACCAAAGGTGCTGCACGTTTCCGTGCAATCCTTACTGGTAGTGGAGACCTTGGTAGAAGCGTCAAAATGCAGGTATCAACACGTTCTGTTACCATATATTCAGACTTGCCTTATTCCTCTGCTCACAATGACGGTACACACACAGCTGGGCGAGGGAACCACACCACCATACCACAACGTCAGTTCATCGGACCACATAGAAAAATTGATGATATGGTTCAGAAAGTAGCAATAAATTATCTCACAAAACAATTTAACAAAATATAACAATTATGAAACACCTTTTAAATACCATTTTAAGAACATTGAAATGCTGTTCAAACTTTCGTTACATCGACACCCAATGGGGGCAACTTGATGCACAACCGCCAGCTGTTGCATTCCCTTGTTGCTTGGTTGATATTGAGAGCGTAGAATATGAGCAACTCGCACACCTTGGGCAGACTGCCACTTGTACTATATCATTTACTATTGGCACATCTACTCTTGACAATTGTCCTCACGAAATCTTTGACCTTATAGAGCATCTGCATTGCATCATACAAGGGTTATCTGATAAATCCTTCCAACCTCTGCAGAGAACATCTTTGTCGCACAATCCTACCTCCAAAGATATAGATACATACACCATCACATACACCACCGCCTACACCGTAACCCCAATAAAAAAGGCAGAGAACTAATCTCTGCCTCTTATCCTTATCTCCACCTCTGCATCCAGCATTGTGTTCTCATCCATGGCATCAAATATCCACCCTCCCAGTGCCTTTTGCAAATCTCTGTTATTATTAAAAGCTTGTCTATCGCTTTCCTCTTCTTCTATCATCCCGCCTTCACTGGCTAGGGAAACCTTTAGTTTTATTACTTCTTCTGTCATAACTATTATTTAT
>JAGHSX010000123.1 GCA_018065645.1 Candidatus Scybalousia scybalohippi | reverse complement strand
ACCATCATCATCTTTATATATCTGATTTGTATTAGTTATTACTCTATTTGGAATATTACTTTCTGTAACACTTCCTTTAGACGTTATCCATTGACCCATTAACAGCTCCTTATTTTATTTAGGTAAACTTATAAAGGATAGATAGTAAACTCTTTAATATGAGTCTGCTATCTACCTCTATTTAATTGTTTGTTATTCTTTATTCTTGAACTCTTCTAATGTAATTTCACCATTTGCATATTGAAATAACTTATCTAACTGTTCGCTACTCACACCTAGTTGCATAGCCATAAGGTCAAGAAGTGGATTAGACCTTTGCAACTCTACACACAAATCCCATTCCAATTCTGCTTGTTCATTACTTGCTATAAGTGTCTTTAATTGTCCGTATGTTATACCTAACTCTTGAAGCATTAGAGCAAACACACGTTTGGTACAAGTTAGATTACCTATTTTTTCTCTTTCTTTTTGAGCTATCTCATCTTTTGTAAGATATTCACCATTATAAAGTTCGTATTCAACTTCAGTTTCTTCAATAGATGTATAAACCATAAACTGTAGAGCTTGTTCTAATTCTTCTATTGTTTCTTTAGCTAGAATAATTAAATCTTCATTTTTTGCTATAAACATTATTGTTCTCCTTGTGCATAGATAAAATACCTGCCTTTCCAGTTATTTACATTTGTATATATTATGGAATAAGTATCATTTTTTCTTACAGGGCAAATTGTAGCACAATCCCACTCACCATTTGAACCATGACTTATTGTTGTCATTTTACCGTTTTTAATAGTAACAGTGGCATTTGCATTTGAAGTATTCGATGCATACAAACATACCCACCCATTAGCAGGAGCTGTATAAGTTGAATAACTAGCACCTACTGATAGTTCAATATATCTATCTGATGGTATTCCTAAACCACTGATATATGACATTCCTTGTGTAGATAAATTACTAGCGTTAAGGTCTAATTTGTTGTTAAACAAATCAACATTCAATCCAGCAGTTTGTTCTATCGCTTCTCTTGCGTATTCTCCAACATAGAAGTATAAATACATTTGCGTTGCACGTTCTTGTACTGGCGCATTGTCTTGGTATGTTGATGATGAATTACTTGCATTGAAATCTATGCGACCTCTCTTAACTGTGCTTGATGAAGTGGTTGCTATAGGACTAGATGAGTAACTTCCTGATGTAGCAAAAACTCCTGTCCAACCTTCGCTAACGGCAGAATTATCAATTTTTCCTTCTATATTCGGCAAACTTTCGCCTACGTCGTTACCTACTGTATCACGTAGTCCTTTATATCCCCATTTGGTGCGAGGTAACTTGAATTGTTTATTGGTAGTATCTAAGATATAATACCAAGCAATTCCTTCGGAATTATACTTAGTAAGTATTGCAGACTCCATATCCGAAGTAGCTATCTTAAATCCATTACTGCTTCTACGAAAAGTAATATTACCTTCTGTTTCTTCAGTTCCAGTAGCATATTCTTCAACTAATGTATTATAGGCAGTTACGTAAACATCTCCACTTTGCCAAGAGAATGTATCTGCTCTTAACCATTGAATATCATTAATAAGATGGTCAGACCATACAGAAGATAATATAGGTGGATGATAAGAACCTCCACCACTAGCTGATATAACATTGTTTTCTATTGTAATATTTTCACCAGCCGTTAATTTATCTTGCTTGTCATTAAATCTTTTCTCTCCTAACTCATCGAGATTAGATAAGCTAATATCTGCTCTTGTTGCCAAACCAGCGTCATCCATACCCTGCCAAATTACTTGTCCTCTAGTAGATAAGTATGATTTATTCATATTGATAGTACCAAAGAACGGATGAGGAGTGTGGGCTATTGCACTACCACTACATCCACCTATAAAGATTGTTCTAGGGTATGGTCTTTGAGTTCCTACCAAATACATATCTTGTGTATAATCAGTACCATTAGTAGATATTAAAGTTTTATATTGCATACCATCCCAAG
>JAGHSX010000168.1 GCA_018065645.1 Candidatus Scybalousia scybalohippi | reverse complement strand
ATGCATAGAGCATACAAAAAAGAAATACTATATTTTTTAAATATCTTATCATTTATTTCCTGAAAGATTAGAATGCGTTTTCATCATCTGGCTGCATTCCCATAGAAAAACTTGTATTGTTGTTATCGTCATTCATCTTTGAGCCTAAAGTAGTCATATTTGAAGAGTCGTCGAAACCTGAGTTTGCAAAGGTTGTATTTAGACTCATTCCAGAATAACTTTCTCCTATGTTGTAGAACTTAACAAACTGTTTCATGAATCCTAACCTAGCCTTGCCTGTACTTCCTGCACGGTTTTTAGCAATATTTACATAGGCAACACCTTCTGTTGAGCCATTTTCATCATCTGGAATATTATAGTATTCTGGACGATAGATAAACATAACTATGTCGGCATCCTGTTCTATAGCTCCAGACTCTCTAAGGTCTGAAAGAACAGGTTCCTTGCTTCCACCTCTAGTCTCCACAGCACGTGAAAGCTGAGAAAGAGCCAAAATAGGAATACCCAATTCTTTTGACAAAGCTTTCAACTGTCGAGAGATAAAACTTATCTCCTGTTCACGATTGCCATTGTTCTTTCCTTCTCCTCCAGACATAAGCTGAAGATAATCTATGAAGACCATCTGAATATCATGAGCCTGTTTCAATCTACGACACTTTGCTCTAAGGTCAAAGATACTCAAGCCAGGATTATCATCAATAAATATTGGAGCTTCTGCCAATGCCTGTGTTTTTTCCTTTATTGTCTGGATTTGCATTTCATCTAGTTGGTCTCCTCTTTTAAGGTTTTTACCTTCTATCTCTACTTCGGAAGAAATCAGACGCATAGTCAACTCCATTGCAGTCATTTCCAGAGAGAATATTGCTACAGGCTTATGAAAATCCACAGCAATATTTCTTGCCATAGACATAGCAAAAGCAGTCTTACCCATTGCAGGACGGGCAGCTAGAATGATAAGAGTACCTGGTTGGAATCCATTGACACTCTTGTCCAACTCTATAAAACCTGATTCCAATCCCGTAGTTTTATTGTCGGATTGTTGTATTCTTTCCAAATCTCCTATGGCAGCACCCAAGAGTTGTGTCATATTCTGTGAAGAAGAGTTGAAGTTGTTGTCGTTTATGTCAAGGAATTTTGTTTCTGTTCTGTCAAGCAGATCCACTACATCTGTAGTCTCATCGTATGCTTCTTTTAGTGTCTCTGTGGAAACTCTTATTAACTCTCTCTGTATATATTTCTCTGCTAGAATACTAACATAGTACTCAACATGAGCAGTAGATGTAATACGGGAAGTAAGCTGTGACATTTTATAAGAACCGCCTACAGCTTCCAAACTTCCAAGTTTCTTTAGTTTTTCTGTTACTGTGATAACATCGATAGGTACTCCTTCGTGAAACAGAGCTAATATGGCAGTAAAGATTTCCTGGTTTTCTATTTTGTAAAAATATTCTACCTTTATTCTGTCTATAGTATTTGTAAGAGCGTCCTGACTAAGCAACAAAGCTCCCAACACACATTCCTCCACATCATCTGCCTGTGGTGGAACCATGTTATTGTTTAATGCAAAGGCTTGCTCTGTAGTCATTCTGCGTGGTTTAATCCTAGTGTTATTATTAGTTGTATCTGCCATATCTTTTTATTCTGTTTTATTTTTTCACTTTGCAAAGTTAGACCAATCTATTCTTATTAGGAAATTCTGAAGTAAAGAGTTATTATCTTTTTTTCAACACAATATTAACATTTTCGCTTAATCAAATACAAAAATCCTTGCTGGACCTTGATTTTTCTTGTGTCTTATTCTATAACCTATTCCCCATTCTATATAGTCTGCTATTGAAAAGTCTTTTGCTCTCAAACTGACTTGAACATACATTCCTTTAGGAAACTGGTACCTCATTCCTATCCTCTGGTGAAAAGTTGGAAAATAGCCTTCCTTGTGAGCATATATGTAAAAACTTGGATCCAGAAATATAGAAAAATTATGAATATTGTACTCGTAAGTAAGGAAAACGCTAAAAGTCATTCTCTGATGAAAAGAAAGAGTATCTTTCAAGCCTCTAATAGAGTAGTAAGCTGTATCACTTTTCCCCAAACTCTCATTGTAGGTTAAGTCCATGCCTAAACCCAAATTATGACTTAGAGTCAATGCACGTTGATGTCTTAGCTGTAAGCCAAATATTGGATACACACCCCTAGCTGTATCTGGAGTATAAGTATTGTCTGCATTTTTTCTCCAATAAAATGTGTACATTCCTTTTTGTCCATAGTACAAAGAGGCTAGAGTCTGCCAGTGTGGGGCAAACACTATAGGTGAAGAATCTTTAGAAAAGTTCAATCCCGTTGGTCTATAAACAAGACCTATCTCAGGAGATAGAATGTTAAGTCCTTTGTTTGGTCTTTTCATTGTACCATTGGAGAAGTGAATAAAGGAGGCACCAAGATTCATCTGAAAGTAATCATTGAAGAAATACAAACCATGTATATTAGCATGTATATAACTTTCTATAGGTGTAGAAACCGCTACATTCATTCTGTTTGTTTCACTATAGCAGTCCCATATTCCTGAAAAGCCTATAGCCATTTCAGATTTCAGTTGAATATTATTGGTCTTAAGAAAATTAAAACCTACATAACCATAAATAGCGTATGGATTGCCTAGATTTTTACTATAGTTGAATATTCCGTGAAACAATCCTAGTCCATAGTGGAGTCCATTGTACAGATTGTGCCAGGATTTGCTTCCGTCTGTGTCTTTACCTATGCGAAAAGTAAAGTTGTACATTCTGTCTATAACTTGGTTATCCACATTTTCTCCATTGACAAAAGTATTTATAGGCATTACAAATCCATACCCAGAGCTTAGACTATAAGACAAATTCTTAAAGCCCTGTGCAAAAACATTTGTCACAAGACACAAAGTTATCAGCAATATGTATAATTTCTTCTGCATGGATTTAAGAAAATATCTTTGTTTTTTTATTTAGAACTTCACTCCCAATCCAAATTCTATAAAGTCTGCAACATGGAAACTATAGGCTCTTAATGCCATTTGTGCAAAAGAATGCTTAGAGATATTGTATCTTAGACCCAGTCGTTGATACATTCTTGAAGCATAACCATGAACCTGCAAAAAAGCATAACCAGGTTCTAGAAGAATAGAAAAATCGTAGATATTGTATTGAAAAGCAAGATAAGCACCTGCATGAAATCTGTCTACAAACTTATAGTCTCTTCTTTCTGGATAAAGATAATAGATAGAATCTGTTTTTCCTACTGAAGTATTCTCCAAACACTCCGCACCAAGACCTAAAGCATATTTTGTAGAAAGATTTCTCATATATCTGAACTGAAGACCATAGACTGCATAGGATTTTTGTACAGTCTGATTTTCTCCATAGTCAAAGTTTACTGCATGAACTCCGCCCCAGACATTAGCATAAATATTCCATGGTTTTGAATCTTCTATTGGTAAGTCTCTAAATTTTATTTTTTCTGCTTTTGGTGTATAGGTTAGACCTAGTTGAGCAGAGAGAACATTAGCTCCTTTGTTGGGTTTTTTGAATGCTCCATTGGAAAAATGAATAAAAGCCAAACCTGTGTTTAATTGCCAATCTTGACTAAGAGTCCAGCAACCCTCAAAATCCAAATGAAAGTAAGATTCTATTGGCATAGAAACAACAACATTTTCCTTATTGGTTTCAGAATATATTTGCCAAGGGCCAGAAAATCCTAAAGCAAGTTCATTTTTGTATGTAAAACGTCCATATTTTATTGGAGAAAATCCTGCAAAAGCATACAAAGCAAAAGGATTGCCAAGATTTTTACTATAGTTGAACGCTCCATAAAACGCACCTATACCATAACGAAAATCATTGTAAAGATGGTGAGGAGGAACATCATGAATATGTTTTGCAAAACGAAATGAAACATTTGTCATATTAGTTACCTTTGTATTATCCACATTTTCTCCTTTTAGGAAAGTATTGGTAGGCAAAACATAACCTTCTCCCATAGCAAATGTATAGGAGAAGTTATTTTGTGGATTTTGTGCTTTAAGATTTATTCCTAAAAACAATAAAACAAAGATTACAACAAAGTTTCTCACCAGTAAAACGAAGTTTTGTTTATTTTTTTCTTGCTATTAAAGCTTGCATTATCTGTATTGCATTGGTTGCAGCACCTTTTCTTAGATTGTCTGCCACTACCCACATATTCAAACCGCTCTTGATAGTATTGTCTCTACGCAATCTGCCTACAAATACTTCATCTTTTCCTTCTGAAAGTATCGGCATTGGATAAATATGTTTTGATGGCTGATCCAAAACTTTTACTCCTGGAGTATTTTCTAACAATGTAAATACATTGTTAAGTTCATAATCTTTCTTAAACTGAAGATTAACGCTCTCGCTATGACCACCAACTACAGGAACTCTAGCTACCATTGCTGTAACTTGTATATCTGGATTGCCTAAGATTTTCTTTGTCTCGTTTACAAGTTTTTCTTCTTCTGTAGTGTAACCATTTTCAAGAAAATCGCCTCCATATGGAAGTACGTTATGATAGATAGGATAAGTATAAGCCATTTGACACTTCTCTTCCTTTTCTTCGCAAGCCAACTGATTAACAGCTTTTACTCCTGTACCTGTAACACTTTGATAAGTAGAAACAACTATTCTTTCTATTTCATATTGTTTGTTTAGTGGAGCAATAGCTACAAGCATCTGAATAGTTGAACAGTTAGGATTGGCAATTATTTTATCTGTAGGTTTTACTGCATCGATGTTTATCTCAGGAATAACTAAAGGAACATTTTTGTCCATTCTCCAACAAGAAGAATTGTCTATCACTACTGTACCTTTTTCTGCGAACAATGGAGCATACTGCTTTGAAACCTTGCTTCCAGCTGAAAAGATTGCATAGTCACAATTTTCATTTATAGCATCTTCCACACTTACTACAGTCAACTCTCTTGAAGCAAATTGTATTTTCTTTCCTACACTCTTTTGTGATGCTGCAGGAATAATAGTTTCATTTGAAAAACCTCTTTCCTGTAAGACTTTTAACATTACGCTGCCTACCAATCCGGTAGCACCAACTACTGCTATTTTCATTTTATATATTTAGTTTTAAAGATTAGTTTCTGTTTTTATTCATCTGAATTTTCGTGAATAAAATGTTGATAAGCCTGGAAAACATTGGCTCTAGACATACAACCAACAAATTTTCCATTATCAAGTATTATAATAGTATATCTGTCAACGCCCTTGAATTTCTTGACTATTGACTCCATAGTATCATTTATATCTGCGATGAAATACTCTGAGTATCTCATAAAGCTTTTCACCTTCAGTTTATCGTAATATTCTGGGTGAAACAATACACCTCTAACATCATCAAGAACCAATACCCCTTTGAAATAATTATCCTTATCCACCACAGGGAAGAAACTTCTGGAAGAATGTTCCACAGCTGTTACAACATCTCTCAATGTTGCACTTTCATCCAGCTTGTAGAAGTTTGTTTCCAAAATTTTTGTCTTGTCCATAAAATGAATAGCTGTCTTGTCTTTGTTGTGAGTCATAAGGTCTCCGTGGTTTGCCAAAGGTTGAGCATAAATAGAATATCTGTGCATTGATCTTACAACAAAATAACAAATAGTTGAAGAAATCATCAATGGAGCAAACAACGCATAGCCACCTGTAATCTCTGCTATCAAAAAGACAGAAGTTAATGGTGCATACATAATTCCAGCCATAACGGAAGCCATTCCAACAAGTACAAAATTACTCTCTTGTACAGTTACTCCCAATCCTGAAATATTCACAAGTCTTGCAACAAAGAAACCTACGAAACCTCCAATAAACAATGATGGAGCAAATACACCACCAACACCACCAGATGCACAAGTAATATTTGTTGCAAAAGCTTTCAGCAAGATTATTCCAAAAGTAATTAGTATTACCCAATAAATATTATCTTTCAGTTCATAGAAGAAACTATTGGCAAGCAAAGAAGTCATATCATTACGCAGAAGTTCATTTAAGGCTGTATAACCTTCACCAAACAAAGGCGGAAAAATATAGACCATTCCACCAAGCAAAACTCCACCAACAATTATCTTCCATACTGGATTCATCTTCTTAAACAGTCGTGAGATCCAGTTGCTTACTTTAAAATAATACAAAGAAACTATTGCTGAAAATATTCCTAAGAAAAGAAATGCTGGTATTTTATTTAATTCAAAAGGACTTATGACAGAAAACGTAAACTGAGAATCTGGTCCCAAAAAGAAAAAGGAAATCATTGCGGCAGTAATGGCAGAGATAAGCATAGGAAGAATAGAAACCATACTTAAATCCAGCATAAGCACTTCAAATGCAAACAAAATTCCTGCAATAGGCGCCTTGAATGCTCCTGCTATTGCTCCAGCAGCTCCACAACCTATTAGAAGAGTCGTAAGATGTGAATCCAGCCTAAAAAATCTAGCAAAGTTTGAAGCAATGGCACCTCCTGTATAAACTATGGGAGCTTCCAATCCAACAGAACCACCAAAAGCAACAGTTATACTTGAAGTAAGCATAGATGACCAGCAATTGTGCGGAGCAATCTTACCTTTCTTTCTTGATATTGCATACATAACCTTGCTTACTCCGTGGGACAAATCATCCTTTACCAGATATTTAAGAATAAGTACTGTGATTGCAATACCTATCATAGGATACATAAGAAATAGGAAATTACCTCTATCTGCTGTACCAAAAGACCAACCTGTTATTAAGTTATAAGTATAAAATACCACATTCTTTAGAATAACAGCAGCCAAACCACAACATACTCCCACAATAAGAGATACTATGTCCAGCACCTGTGTTTTAGTCAAATGCTTAGTTTTCCACATAAGCATCTTACGATAATGTCTTCTCAAATGTAAATATCTTAGTATATTCATAACTTTCCAAAGTGCAAATTTAATCTTTTTTATGCAAAAATCTTTATACTATCTCAATTTTTTTAGTATTTCTTACGTTACATAATTACGAAAAAAGCAAATAAGAATAAAAAATCAGTCCGTTATGAAAATATATTCATACAATGTCAATGGCATTCGTGCTGCTATGGGAAAAGGATTTATGCAATGGCTTGAAGAAAGCAATGCAGACGTTGTGTGCATTCAAGAGACTAAAGCTCAGCCAGACCAAGTTCCTTCCCTAGAATTTCTTTCTGCAGGTTATTTCTGTCAATGCTTCTCTGCTGAAAAGAAAGGTTATAGTGGCGTTGCTATTCTCTCTAAAAAAGAGCCTAAAAACATCCAAATGGGTATGGGTATAGAGAAATATGACAGAGAAGGAAGAATGATAAGATTTGATTATGATGATGTTTCTATAGTAAGTGTCTATCACCCATCAGGCACTAGTGGAGAGGAAAGACAAAATTTCAAAATGCAATGGCTGGAAGATTTTCAATCATACGCTGTAGAACTTCAAAAGCAAATACCTAACATTATCTTTTGTGGAGATTACAACATTTGTCATGAAGCAATAGACATTCACGACCCAAAAGGAAATGCAAAAAATAGTGGTTTCCTTCCAGAAGAGAGAGAATGGATGACAAGATTCCTTGATGCTGGATTTACAGATTCTTTCCGCTTCCTTCACCCAGAAGAAAAAGATGCTTACTCTTGGTGGAGTTATCGTGCAAATGCAAGAGCAAAAAACAAAGGATGGCGTATAGACTATTGCATGACTTCCAACATTATGAAAGACAGAATCATTGGTGCTGGAATCAATCCTAATGCTATGCAGAGCGACCATTGCCCTATTTATGTAGAAATAAAATAAACAATAACCTATAAAACTATGAAGAAATTAACTATCACCATTGCCTTAGCAATACTGATGTGCAGTTGTGTAACAAGCAAAAAATACAACGCTTTGGCTGATGATTATAGCAGATGTTCTCAACGATTGAAAGAAACTCAGATGAAAAATACTGAACTTACTTCACGTTTAGGAACTGCAGAACAAGATTTGGAAAGATGCAATAGCAATCTTAACAAAGCAACCAACGAAAACGAAAAACTGACAAAGGAAAATGCCCTTGCCAGACAGGAAAACGAAGAATTAAATAAACAACTTCGCTCTTCCAACAGCAGAATAAATGAGGTACTTAACGATAAAAGCAAACACCTTACAGAACTCAGCAACGAATTGAACAAAAAAGAAATGGAATTGCTTCAAAAAGAGCATAACCTTGATTCTCTACAAAACGAGTTTCTTTCTAGTCAAAAGCAATTGCAACAAATGAAAGACCAATTGGAAGCGAAGAATCAACAATTGGATCAAATACAAACAAAACTTAAAAATGCCTTGCTTGGATTTACTGATAAGGGACTTACAATCGAAACAAAAGATGGCAAAGTTTATGTATCCATGGAAGAAAAATTATTGTTTTCTTCTGGCTCTTGGCAAGTAAGTAGTGAAGGTATTAAAGCTTTGGGAGAAATAGCTGTTGTACTAAGCAACAATCCTGATATAGATATTATGGTAGAAGGACACACAGACAACGTGCCTTTGGCTGGAAAAAATCAAATAAAAGACAATTGGGATCTTAGCGTTATGCGTGCGACCTCTATTACAAAGATTCTTCTAGACGGCACAGGAATAACTCCAACTAGAATCATTCCTTGCGGAAGAGGTGAATATCTTCCTATTTCTGACAACAAAACTCCAGAACATAGAGCCAAAAATCGTCGTACAGAAATAATTCTTTCACCAAAGGTTAATGAACTTCTAAATATTATAAAATAAAACTTGTTCTAAACATTTTTGATTAAGAACAAAAAAAGTGGCAACTACTCATTTGTAATTGCCACTTTTTGCTTTTATGGAAATAAAACTTCGTTTTAAATTTCTAACTCTTCGTTTTAGAAAAATAAAACGAAGAGTTCTTCATCAACAAGGTAAAGCACTCTAATATATTACTTTAAATACCTCATCCGTTTTACTTGTACGAACTTTGATAAAAAATATTCCTTTACTTGGCAAGGTTATCTTGTTAGTAATATTATTGTTTTGAGAAAGTATTTGTCCTTGAATATTATACAAAAGAATACGTTCTATTTCTTCATTAGAAAAAATTTCAACATCTTTTTCTTTTTGAGAAATATTTATGTAAGGTTTTATATTATCTACACTTGAAATTGAAACACCATGTTTTGCAAACATAAGATAAAAATCATCTTCTTGTTCATTTCCTTCAAAATAATAAACAGAATCTTGTAAAAAATCACATAACAACTCATTATTTGAACGATTGAACAGGGCTATCTTATCGAAACCTTCTCTGTTTTCTCCACTATATTTTAAACATAACGAATTATTTTGCTTAATCTTAAAGTGAACATCCAACAAAATAGTATCTAAATAGTTTGGTAATGTTTTTATAGAATAATTTTCATTGTTCAAGGTTAAATATATTTCTGGAGCATTTCCTAATCCTAACAATTTATGAGCATCAGTTTCTCCATTGAATTCTAAGGTTGACAAAGTATCAAACAGAAGTTTTAGATTATCTTCTCCTAATGCAGAAGAAATAGAAAACATTGTATAATATGGAGTTTCTATTTGTATAGAATCCATAGTTTCTTTTCCAATAGATAGAAAATTATTCGCATCAAAAACTTGTGTCATAAATCCTTGATACTGATTAAGAGTATCACTCATTGACAATATTTCATAATTTCCAGTTCTCTCATTTAAAACATAAGGCAATGAACAATTCTCTCTATGAATATCTGCAACCTTTACCTTGAAAGGATATGGATTTGCTAAAAGATAAAAAGAGTTTTCATTTTTTGAATTCAAATGATCAACATTTGATAGTAAAGTATAAGATGTTTCATCATTTATTTCTCCACAAAATGTATTTAGCCTATTCTCTTTATACCTTACAAGATAGGACATACCTGTTTGAAAGAAATCTTGATTACTCAAATTTGAGTTCCAATTCAACCAGGATGAAATATCATTTGACTCACTATTGTATGAATCCCAAGCAAACAAATCTATATTTTCTGAGCCTAAATCAAAACTTTGTGCTATTTGAGATTGATTTTCCAAACTTGTTTTAACAGGAACAGAAGAAAGGTAATGTGCAAAAACATTGTCTGTATTTTCATAACCTTTGTAATACATTTCCACATAAGTTTTGTTTCCTGTATTTAATATTCCATTATTTTTCAAAGTTGGTTGAGTTAAAGAATCTGCCTTTAAAACAAGATTAAAACAATTTGCTTCCACTCCTTCAGGAACTTCCACATCACAACAATTTAGAACTGCCACATCTTGTGCAGAAGGAATCTCATCGTCCCAATTACTATCGTTCCACAATCCAGCAACATTCCTTGAGATACGATGTTTCGTACGGAAAGTCTTATAATCATACATTATATTTCCCTCCTCTGAAAATAGATAAGCAACATAAACTTTGTTTTCTTCTAAATTGGACAACTCATAAACAGTATCATTTATCGTAAGATTTGTTTCTAGAATAATTTCTCCTATATTTTTATCTTTGATAATATCATTAGTCAATACGCCTAGCATAGTGTGAGTACCAAAGTCAGCAAAATCTTCTGCATTTGTTGTATTTACTTCTCCTACTTGTATCCATTGTTCTTCCAAAGTTATAAAATCATTCTCTGGATTAAATCTTATACCTTTCGTTACATAAGGACTTCTTTTTAGAATTGTTCCTGAGGTCTGAATATTTTGTGTATGCCATGCATTAGAAGAAATAGACACTCCTTGTTCTGAAATTTGTCCGTAAATGTCTATAGTATCATTATTATGTTTCAAAACTATGACATCATTACCATTAAAAGTGTTAAAAAAATTATTTTCTGCATACTCAAACATTCCATCATTACAAACATTCAAAGAAGATAATTCATTCATTACTACAAATGTTGAATTATTGTATATTGTGTCCTTTTCGTTAAATGTATGAGTTCTTTCACTTTGCATTACCCCAGCATTACTATACATTTGCAAAGTAAGAACATAATCCGCTAATGCTATATTGGTTCCTGTACCATTATATATTTCTATTGCTTGAGAAGCTCCGCCTGAAGTAATTTGTGCAACTTGAGAGATAAACAGATCCTTAGCCAAAGCTCCTGGCTTTTTCACAAGTAGAAGTTTTGTAGAATTAGATGTATTATTTTCTATACTTAACTCTGCTTGATTCATTCCTATATTTGAAACATTAGAAACGATTGCATCTGCTAATGTAGTAAATGATAATGTATCTAAACCATTTATTCCTATGCAGTATTTTGTATTCGGTTGCAAATTATTTATAGTAAATGTTTGATTTATTCCATTAGACAACAAATAATTTCTTAAGTTTACAGGTGTTTGAGTGATCTTTATATTATTTAAAACATATTTATTGTTTGAGTTTACATTATTTGCATAGATTCTAAAAGAGGTAGTGTTTGTTGGATTTGGAATAACTAATTCTGTTAACCCAGATGTATTTATATGAATTGTATCTAAAGTTTCCGTGTTCTCCACTATCAAAAAAGATGAAGAGGATGTTCCAGTCCTTGTTGCAGAACAAGAGAGTTTGTATTCTACTCCATTTTGTGAAAGGTTTTGTATTGGAGTAACGAATTCCGTTGTAGTATAAAATTCTATTCCGTCGCTTGTATGTTTTATATTCTTTCCCTTTGTTTTGGGAAAATTGGTATATGATAAAGGCAAATAAACACTGGTTGAGGTTTTAGCTATATCATAACCAGACACAATAGGAAAATTGGAAAAATCTTCCTGATAAAGCAAAGTATCTTCAAATAAATAAACATGTTCTTGGTCATTTATCGAATAGGTAATAGTTACACTATTGTTTGTAATATTAGATATAAAAAAATTCTGTGCCAATAGTGTGAATACACAAAACTGACACAGAATAAATACATATAATCTTCTCATATAATATTGTTTTACTTACACTCCTAAAAGTATTTTTGCATTTGCAAGGGCTTCTTTAGTCACCTCATTTCCAGAAATCATTGTAGCGATTTCATTCAATCTTTGATCTTGGGTCAACAAGGAAATATTTGATACTGTTTGTTCTTCATCTGTTTGCTTATGAACTTTATAGTGAGCATCTGCTTTTGCAGCCATTTGAACCAAATGAGTAATTACTATCACTTGATGCTTATCCCCTATCTTCTTCACAATATCTGCAGCTTTCGAAGCAATATCGCCACTTATTCCTGTATCTATTTCATCCAACAACATTGTCGGTAATGCAAACCTTTCAGCTATTATAGATTTCAAAGCCAACATAACCCTAGACAATTCACCTCCAGAAATAACTTTTCCCATATCTGAAAGTTCTCCAGATTTTGTTTTATTGGCACTAAACAAGAAACGAACCTGATCCATTCCATTTTCAGATAATTCTTCCAAAGATTTCAAATCTATCTTCAATATTGCGTCTTTCATAGACATTGATGATAATAAAGGTATTATCTTTTCTTCTATTTCTTTGGCGGCAGCAAGTCTTTGTTTGTGGACTTCCAATGCAAGTTTCTTCAATTCTTCAAATCTTTGCTGTTTTTCTTGTTCTTTCTTTTCTATCTTTGATGAAAGAGTATTTGTTTCAAGCAATTTTTGTCCTAAATCTAATCTTATCTCCAAAAGTTCCTTTATTGTTTGAACATTATGTTTCTTTTCCAAACTATAAATTAGATTCAATCGTTCATTGTCTTCATCCAATTGATTTTTATCAAACTCCATCGTATTATTGAAAGAATACAGCTCATTATACACATCCTTCAATTCTATAAGAGAAGAATCCACTCTAGTATAGATTTCTTTTAAAGTGTCATTGAACGAGGATATTTGCTGAATATTATTCTTTACTTCTTTCAAATTCGTTAAAAGTCCACTTTCTCCATCATTGTCAAAAGAGAATAAAGAAGATTCTATCTTTTCTTTTATTTCTTCTGCATTGGACATAAGCTCTACCTCTTGTTCTAGATATTCTTGCTCTGTTTCATTTAGTTTTGCTTCATCCAACTCTGTATAAAGAAATTCATTATATGATTTATCTTTCAAAAATTCGGATTCTTTCTGCTTTAAATCTTCTATTTCTTTTAGCAATAGTTTGAATTCTTTATACTCCTTACCATATGTTTCTATGGTATTTTTGTCTGGTATAAAACTATCGAGCAAATTTAACTGAAAAGAATGATCTCTAAGATTTATAGTTGATGACTGTGAATGTATATCTACCAATCTGTCTGAAAACAATTTCACAACAGAAAGTTGAACTGGAGTATCGTTTATAAAAGCTCTACTTTTCCCTGAGGGAAGTATTTCTCTACGAAAAATTGTTTCACTATCATAATCTATGTCATTGTCTTGAAACAAAGATTTCATATCTTCTGTTGCTGAGAAAACAGCCTCAACTACACACTTTTTTTCTTTATCCATTAAGACATTCGTATCTGCTCTTTGTCCTAAAACCAAAGACAAAGCTCCTAATAAAATAGTCTTTCCGGCTCCAGTTTCACCCGTTATGACAGAAAAACCATCAGAAAAAGAAATATTACATTCTTTTATAAGCGCATAGTTTTCTATTTTCAAAGATTGTAACATAGACAAATCTAGTTTTTATTTTACCTTTATGCAGAACATTTCTTTATCACCAATAGATCCACGAAATACATCTCCAATATTTACTTTACCTACACCTTTTGGTGTTCCTGTAAAGATTAAATCACCCTTTTTCAAAGTAATGTATTTTGAAATGTATGCTATTATTTCATCTACTGTATGAATCATTTGTGCTGTATTGCCCTGTTGCACATACTCTCCATTTTTTTCCAAAGAGAAATCTATGTTTTGAATATCTCTACCAATAGAACTCAAAGGTATGAAATCACTAATAGGAGCAGAATAATCAAAACCCTTGGCTAAAGTCCAAGGTAAACCTTTTTCTTTGGCTTTCTGCTGCACATCTCTTAATGTCATATCTAAACCTAATGCTACTTCAGAATAATATTCTTTAGCATATTCCACAGGTATGGACTTTCCTACTTTATCTATCTTGATTACTAACTCACACTCGTAATGAACATCCTCTGAAAAATCTGGAAGATAAAAATCATCATTATTGTGAGATAGTGCTGTATCTGGTTTTAAAAAGAAAACTATATTTTCTGGTTTTTCGTTTCCTAGTTCTTTTATATGCTCTACGTAATTCCTACCTATACAAAGTACTTTCATTTTATTTACTATTTTAATTACATTAACGCTCTAATTCTTTGAATAACTTGTTTTGTACTTAACGGAAAATCTGCATTCATCATCCATGAATAATATGAAGGTTCTTTTCTAAATACTTCTTCTACAGATTGACCTTTGTATTTTCCAAAATTAAAACATTCAACACAATTATCATTTAAATAAATATGGCCTACAAGATCAACCCAGTTACTTGCCTTTGAGAATGTTGCCAATTGTTTCATATCATTAACAACAGGAGTTGTTGTATTTCCGTATTTATCCTTAACTTCTCTACCCTCATACATATCCAACTGAGACATTAAGACTTCCAATGTTGCTCTTGTATCATTGTCGGCATGATGAGCATCCAAGTCTTTATGACAATAGAATTTATAAGCAGCAGATAATGTTCTTGATTCCATCTTGTGGAATATATTTTGAACATCAACAAGATTTCTTCCTACAACTGAGAACTCTACTCCTGCCCTTAAAAATTCCTCAACCAACATTGGAACATCAAATTTATTTGAATTGTAGCCTGCAAGGTCAGCATTACCTATAAAATCTTTGATATCATAAGCTACTTGCTCAAAACGAGGCTTATCAGCAACATCTGCATCTGAAATACCAGTCAAGGTAGTTATTTCCATAGGAATATGAAATCCTGGATTAAGTCTCATTGTCTTTTCTTCCTCTGTACCATTTGGATAGACTTTTATCATAGATATTTCTATAATTTTGTCTTTTCCAATACTTAATCCTGTAGTTTCCAAATCAAAAACCACAATAGGTTTAGTCAAATTAAGTTTCATTTTATTAAATCTTTATTTTGATTTACTAGAATTTGATTTTGTTTTAGTAGAACTTGATTCTTTTATAGTAGGAGTTACTATTACTGGTGACTTTTTAACTGGCAATGGTTCTCCTTCTTGCAAATCCACTAGTTCCATTGTAAACATCAAAGGAGAATATGGCTTAATAACTCCCATATCTCTGTCTCCATAAGCTAATGCTGAAGGTAGAATAACTACAGCCTTGCCACCTTTCTTCATTTGTCGAGCAGCTATCTCAAATCCTTTTATCATTCTCCCTGCTCCTATTTGGAATTCCAATGGAGAATAATCTCTTTTTGGATTATATAAGTTATTTGCCTTAGCAACTGAATCTATAGAAGTATCAAATACAGTTCCATCCAACAATTGTCCAATATAATGAACCTTGACAACATCAGATGTATCTGCCAAACGACCTTGACCTTCTACTATTTCCTTGTAATAAATTCCTTCTCTATGTATGTCACTCCAATGATTTTCATGCAAATAATCCATAATAACATTTTTCTCTGCCAACATCAAAGAATCTAATCTATCTCTTTCGGCTTTGGCAAAAGTTTCATATGCCACAACTGAATCTGCAACGACTGTATAGAAAACAAAACCTTCTTTCAGTTCTTCAGGCAATCGTTGAACATTTCTCATAGAATCAACTGGAAAAGCAAAAGAATACTCTTCACCAGACCTCATCATAAACAATCCATCCATAAGGTCCCCTGCGAATCTTTTGTTTTGTTTAGTTGCAATAAAAGTTGGAGTTGATTTCTTTTGAGAATAAGTTTCTTGAACAGTTTTATCATTAAACTTAACTCTAAATCGACCTATTACCAGGTCTCCTTCTACAACTTGCTTTCCATCTGGATTTGATTTAAGTTTCTTGTAAATTACATTTGCGCTAGAAATACTATATCCTTCTGGAATATTCTGTGCATAAAGTGATGCAACCATTAGCAGACTTGCTGCAAATAAAAAAAATCTTTTCATTTTATTAGTTTTAACTTAGTATTTATTGTTCATCCAATACCTTTAAAAGGTAAATATCAAATATTAAAGGAGTATTTGGCTGAATATTATGATAACCTAATTCCCCATATGCCAAACTTGATGGAACAATTAACTTTGCATGTCCTCCAGCTCTCATATATGAAATACCTTCCGTCCAACCAGAAATTAGTCCATCATCACCCAAAATAAAATCAAAAGGAGCATAATGTACTCTTTCACGATAAATACCACCTTTTTTTGCAACTTCTTCGACATTTGTATCAAAGATTCTGCCTGCAGTATCTGTTACCGTGTAATTAACAAAAACTCTCTTTCCAAAATCAGCCTTTGCCCCTGTTCCTTCTAAAATATTTATGTAAAATAAGCCACTTTGTTTCTTTTCGGCTTTTTCATATCTTTCTAAAACGAGATTGGTTAGTTCTTCTTTTTCTTTTCTCTGTTGTTGAGCTCTTTCTTTTTCATGCCCAGTAAGTTCTGCCGTAGATATAATCTGAGAAACACTAAGATAAAAGTAAACCTTGTCTGTAGGTTTTGCTACAACACCTTTCAAATATTGACTTACACTATCTACTGGAGCTATCATTATTGCAGAATCGCCTAAATGAAGGGTTGTGAGGAATTCGTCAATGCTTCCAACCTTAGGAGATTTACTTATGACAAACCACCTTTCTGGCGTTCCATAGTTGGAATAAACAAGAATCTTGTTGTTTAACATAATTTTCATTTGTCCAAATATTACATCTCCAGCCTTCGCCTTTGGTGTATTTTGGTTATTTGTACAATGTTTGAAAGAAAATCCAAGTTCTGTATTTGAG
>JAGHSX010000139.1 GCA_018065645.1 Candidatus Scybalousia scybalohippi | reverse complement strand
AATTTACATTCAGTAATATCCGAATGGTTATTTATTAAATTAGTTATTTTGTTTATATCTTCTTTTTGTTTCAAATCTACAATCTCGTTCTGCAAATTCTTTATTTGTTCTTGCAAAGCCAAGATTTGTTTGTCTTTTTGCTCAACAGCAACTTTTAAAGCTTCTTCTCTTTTGCTTAAGATGAGAATCTTTTTCTCTATGGATACCAATATTTCCTGCAAGTTCTCCATAAATACTGCTGCTTTGCTTTTGCAAATTTAAAACAAAATTTCTTAAATCGCTACAATTATTCCTTAAAATATTTTTCTTTCTTACTCGATAGGCAATTTGTGACCCATTCTTTCTTTCTTTGTAAGAAGATAGTCATGGTTGTGAGCGTTTGGCTCAATAACTATAGGCATTGTTTCGCTTATCTTGATACCAAATCCTTCCAAACCTACACGTTTCAATGGGTTGTTTGTCATAAGTCTAAGGTTTGTTGCATTCAAATCTCTCAATATTTGAGCACCAATACCATAGTTTCTTTCATCTGGTTTGAATCCGAGAGCAACATTTGCATCTACTGTATCCATACCTTGTTCTTGAAGATGATATGCATGAAGTTTGTTGATTAGACCAATACCTCTACCTTCCTGATCCATATAAACTACAAGACCTTTGCCTTCTTTTTCTATAGCAGCCATAGCTGTATGAAGTTGATCTCCACAATCACATTTCATACTGCCGAAAATATCTCCTGTAGCACAGCAAGAGTGAACTCTACAAAGAATTGGCTCATCTTTCTTCCATTCACCTTTCTTCAAAACAAGGTGAGTCAAGTTTGTATTCTTTTGAGTGTAAGCTATAAGTTTGAAAGTACCCCATTGAGTAGGAAGTGTTACTTCTTCTTCTTTCTGGATAAGAGTTTCATGTTCAAGTCTGTATGCTATAAGGTCTTTTATAGTTATAATCTTTAGATTGTGTTTTTTGCCAAATTCCATCAATTCTGGCATACGGGCCATTGTTCCGTCTTCATTCATTATTTCCATCAAGCAACCTGCTGGATATAAACCTGTAAGTTTACATAAATCAACTACAGCTTCTGTGTGACCTGCTCTTTTTAAAACACCTTCATCCTGAGCATAAAGAGGATTGATGTGACCTGGACGGCCAAAGTCTTCAGGTTTTGCATTAGGATTAGCCAACCATTGAATAGTAGCAGCTCTATCGTTTGCAGAAACACCTGTAGAACATCCTTCAAGTTTGTCAACAGTAACAGTGAAAGGTGTTCCCAGCATAGAAGTGTTGTCTAAAACTTGGTGAGGAAGGTTTAGTTCTTTACATCTAGATAAAGTAACAGGAGCGCAAAGCACACCTCTTGCGTGTATAAGCATAAAGTTTACCATTTCTGGCGTAATTTTTTCTGCAGCAACGACTAAATCTCCTTCGTTTTCACGGTCTTCATCATCAACTACAATCAAGAAATTACCTTTTTTAAATTCCTCTAAACCTTCTTCTATTGTATTTATTTTTGTATCCATTATATTTGTAAGTAGTGTTAAAATTATGGTAAAATATTTTTGCAAAGATAATAAAACTTTCTTTTCAATCATATTTTTTAGGCATTTTTCTATTTTTATTGTAACTTTGCACAATGGTATTCCGTTAAAGACGGACAAGATATTAAGATATTTAGGAAAGAAAGTTAGAATATTTTATGCAAATATTTCATATAATCACACAAGGAATTTTGTTTGGTTTGACCCTATCATTTATGGTTGGGCCTGCTTTCTTTTCGTTGCTTCAGACAAGCATATCCAAGGGCTTTCGTTCAGGTTCTCATCTGGCAACAGGCGTCGCTATGAGTGATGTTGTAATGGTATTTGTGGCTTGGTATGGTTTGTCAACAATATTTGAGTCAGGAGAGGCAAGAAAGATATTTTCTATTGTAGGAGGTATAGTTATCGTAGTTTTTGGTCTTTATACTGCTACAAGACGTCATGTTACTCCAAAGGCAAGGCAAATGGTTTCTGATAAAACTCATCATTTGAAACATTTTGGTCAAGGATTTTTGTTCAATATTGCAAATCCTGGAACTTGGCTTTATTGGCTTATACCAGTTGGAGTTGCCAATTCCTACACAAAGAGTTTTGAACAAATAATATTTCTAATTGCTATACTTTCTACAAATCTTGGCATGGATTTACTGAAATGTGCGATAGCAAATGAATTGAAGCGATTTTTGACTGATAATGTCATCACGATTATAGATAGAGTAGTTGGAGTTATACTTGTTGTTTTTGGAGTATATCTAGCTGTGTCTATGTTCTTTCCAGAACAACTTCAGATAAATGGAATTCATCAATAAGTAACTCTTTATTATAATAAATAATAAAACGGCGTTTTATTTTTCTAACTCTTCGTTTCGCTGACGTAACTCTTCGTTTTATTTTCTCAGCATTTGATGTTTTTTTATTTAAAGCGAAGAATTGTTTCTATGCTTTGTTTAGACAACCAGCAATTTTTTCTGACAAATAGAATGCAAGTTTGTAATATGATTCTATAGTCCATCCTGCTACATGTGGAGAAAGAACTGTATTCTTTAAACTGAATAGATCGTTTAGTTCTTTTTCTGCTTGTTCGTTTTGAGGTGTTAGTCTGCCAAGGGACATGGACTCATACTCCAATACATCCAATCCTGCTCCCAATATTTTCTTGGATTTTATTTCAGAAATAAGGTCTTGAAGTTTAACTACTTTACCCCTGGAGGTATTTATCAAATAGATAGGCTTTTGGAATTTATTTATAAATTCTTTGTTTACCATATATTTTGTTTCAGGAGTAAGAGGAACATGTAGGGAAAGAACATCTGCTTGTTCAAACAAATCTTCTAGAGATGCTTGGCTTGCAAAAGAGTTGCCATAGTTTTCTTTATACTTATCGTAGGCAAGTACTTTGCAGTCAAAACCAGAGAGTCTCTGCGCAAAAGCATTACCCATATTGCCATAACCGATTATACCTATAGTTTTGCCTTTTATCTCCAGGCCACGATTTTCTTCTCTAAGCCAAATTCCTTGTCTGACTTCTTTGTCTGCAGATGCTATTTTGTTGAATAAAGCAAGCAAAAGTCCTAAAGCGTGTTCTCCAACTGCGTCACGATTTCCTTCAGGAGAATTAAGACATTGTATACCTTTACTTTCTGCATAAGCAACATCTATACTATCCATTCCAGCACCACTTCTTGCTATGCATTTAAGGTTTTTACCTCTGTCTATGATTTCTTTGTCAATATCTATCTTACTTCTTACAACCAATGCATCATAAGAAGCTAGATGTTTGATTAAATCTTCTCTATTGTATTCTGGATGAAAATCGACAATAAAACCTTTATCTTCAAGATTTTCTTGAAGTACTTTGTGGCACTCGTCTATTAGTAGGACCGTTTTTTTGTTTTTTCTTGGTTGGGTTTTTAGTTGATTTGATTGTTGAAGATTTTGTTGCATCTTCAAGTTTCTTTCCTCTTGCTTCATATACGTAATTTACAAATTCACTATAAGTTCCATTGAAAATATTCATATCTACATTTCCCTTTATACCAGGAACAATGCCTTTGTGCGTGTATTGCCAGAAAGTCCAGTTTTTTACAGTTGGTTCTGAGCAAAGTTTGCAAATCCATAGGGGATAATCTTCAAAAGAATCTTTTATGTATTTTGTGTATGTGTCAACATTAGTGTATATGATAGGCTTGCATTTGTAATGCTTTTCCAATTCTCTTAAACATTTCAAGAGTTGGTTTTGCATTTGGTTTTTGGAAACTTTGCTGAATCTGTTTCCGTAGCACAACTCAAAGTCTACAACAGGAGGAAGGTCGTTGTCTTCCAGTTTTACTACATTTATAAAGTTTTCAGCCTGAACTTTACCATCTTTGTTGAACTTGTAGAAAAGATAAGCGCCTGTTACGATGTTTTTTTCTTTTGCGTTTTTCCAATTCTTTGCAAAGTTCTTGTCTACAAAGTTTGCTCCTTCTGTAGCTTTCATGAAAACGAAAGAAATCTTGCTGTCGTAGACCACCTGCCAATCTATGTTGCCTTGGTGGACAGAAATATCCATGCCAATTACAGGGTATTTATTGTAGTTTATTCCAAGTGTAGGACAAGCATAATATTTTCTATAGTAATCTAGACCATATACATATACGACACTCACCAATACACAAAAAACAACAAGTATTGATGAGATTATAATAGCTCTCTTTGTCAAGTTCTTTTTCTTCTTTTTAGTCATTATGTGTAAATAGGACAGAGTTATTTTAATTTACTTGTTGAAACTTCTGTCTTTTTAGTATTGTAATCAAAAGCAATATTGACTTTTTCTTTCAAAGTATCAGCCTCTTTAGCAAAATGAATTTGTTTTTCAAAGGTGCAATACAACGTGTTGGTTTTTTCTTCTACTTTTTTCATTTCAAAATTAAACAGGTTGGTATCTTTCTCAATATTGCTTAGATTATTTTCTCTTACTTTGGTGACAAAATTTTTAAAATCCTGTTCCCAAATTTTGTCAATCTCTTTTAGCTTAATGGAATCATGTCTAGGATAAAGTATCCTTCCATGGACATTCATTTTGGCATCGTGAATATCCAGTTTGCTGGTGTGAATGTGTTGTGGAAGAGTTATTTCTGATTTTTTTATGTTTTTAGTTGTCTCTTGTTTCTTTTCTTTTTTGCAAGAAACAAATATACAAGAGATAATTACTAATAAACTAAAAATATAAACTTTTGTTTTCTTCATACAAAT
>JAGHSX010000079.1 GCA_018065645.1 Candidatus Scybalousia scybalohippi | reverse complement strand
ACCTTCGGCGATCTTGCTTGGAGTATTGTATTCTCTATGGTTGGAAAGTTGTTAACAAAGAAATCAACATTTTTCGGTTGAAAACTTTGTTGAAAGGTTCTTGTAGGTGTGAATCATTGTGTTTAATTTTGCACAAATTATTTTTGGTAAATTATGAGACAACTAAAAATATCAAAATCGATAACCAATAGAAGTACAAATTCTCTTTATCAATATCTTCAAGATATTAGTAAAGAGGAATTGATTTCTCCAGAAGACGAAGTCATACTTGCTCAGCGAATCAAAGCAGGCGACCAAGACGCTTTGAATAAGTTGGTTAAGAGCAATATGAGATTCGTTGTCTCTGTTGCTAAACAATACCAAAATCAAGGGCTTTCACTTCAAGATCTTATCAACGAAGGTAACATAGGTTTGATAAAAGCTGCACAAAGATTTGATGAAACAAGAGGATTCAAGTTTATCAGTTTTGCTGTATGGTGGATACGCCAGAGCATACTGCAGGCTATAGCTGACAAATCCCGTATGGTTAGACTACCTCTGCATCAGGTTGGAATGCTTAACAAGGTCAAGAAAGAAAGAGCAAGACTAGAGCAATTGTATGAGCGTACTCCTTCAGAAGAAGAGGTAGCTTTGGCTCTGGATATGGACAAAGAAAAACTTCACGAGACTGTAACTGCAGGAAACCGTGTGCTTTCTGTAGATGCACCTATGGGAGAAGATGAGGAAACCAACCTTATAGACATACTTCACCCAGAAAAAGAAGAACGTCCAGACGACAACATCATGCAAGAGTCTCTTCATAGAGATTTGCAGGAAACATTATCAACCCTTTCTCCTATAGAAAGAGCAGTAATTTCTCAGTACTTTGGTATAGGTTGCACTCATAGCAAGACTTTGGAAGAGATTGCCAGCAACGAAAACATTACCAAGGAACGTGCAAGAAAAATAAAAGAAAGAGCCCTTGGCAGACTAAGAAAAAGTGAGTCAGCAAAGAAACTTACCAAGTATTTATGTCAGTAGATAGTAACAACAACTTCATTGTTTCCGCAAGGAAATATCGTCCTAGTACATTTGAGTCTGTAGTAGGACAGAAGCATATTACATCTACCCTTCAGAATGCTATCTCAAACAATCAGCTGGCACAGGCATTTCTTTTCTGCGGTCCTAGAGGTGTGGGTAAGACCACCTGTGCACGTATTTTAGCAAAGACTATAAATTGTACTAACATAACACCAGACGTTGAGGCTTGCAACGAGTGTGAATCCTGCAAGAGTTTCAACGATGGTTCTTCTTTCAACATATTTGAGCTGGACGCAGCAAGCAACAACTCTGTAGACGATATTCGTGAGTTGGTAGAACAGGTAAACGTACCTCCTACCTCTGGCAAATACAAGGTCTACATAATAGATGAGGTACACATGCTGTCACAAGCTGCTTTCAATGCTTTTCTTAAGACTTTGGAAGAGCCACCAGCATACGCTAAGTTTATCTTGGCAACAACAGAAAAGCACAAGATACTCCCTACTATATTATCTCGTTGTCAGATATTTGACTTCCACAGAATCACCAATAGCGACATTTCAGACCATCTGGAATACATAGCCAAGAGTGAGAACATAAAATATGAGAAGTCTGCCTTGGATATCATAGCCAGCAAGTCCGACGGAGCTTTGAGAGATGCTCTCTCTACCTTCGACACTATGGTTTCTTTCACCAATGGCAACCTGATGTACAAAGATATTCTTTCTTCCTTGAACATATTAGACTACGACTATTTCTTCAGATTCGTAGACTTCTTGCTTGCAGGAGATATCAGCAACACATTGTTGTTGTTTGATGAAGTATTGAAGAAAGGATTTGAGGGAGATACATTTATCAATGGCTTGTCTGCTCACCTTAGGAACCTTTTGGTGTGCAAAGACAGCGCAACAGTATGTTTGTTAGACGTGTCTGCTTCTGCTCAGGAGAGATACTTGCAACAGAGTCAGAGATGTCATCAGTTGTTTATTCTTCGCTGTATGGACTTTGCTAACAAGTCTGCACAGGAATATAGGACAGCCACAGGCAAGAGACTTTGCGTAGAACTTATGCTGTTGAAGATGTGTAACGTGATGAACAAACTTATGGGGGCTGAAAAAAAAACTCCAGTAGTGAGGTAATTCCTACTCCAGCATCCACCCCTACTCCATCACAAACTCCTATCACACAAGCTTCTAAACCTTTTCAAGAAGAAAACAAAGTTGCCACTCCAGCAACTCCTAATATTGTATCAACAGCTCCTAATATTGCATCAGCAACTTCTAATACTCAAACAACAGAAAAAGTTCCCACTCCTGCAAAAGAAACTCCTAATCCTGCAAACACAATACCTGATGCTCAAGCAAGTACAGAAAAGAGAGCTTTCAATCCAAACAACATAAGGCGTTCTGCTTTTTCTATCAACTACAACACCAATATGCCTGCGCCAAGGCCTGCAGATGAAGTGATAGAAGAGCCATTTGATTTGAACAAGGTAAAGAAAGCTTTGGAGATATTGGCTTCTTCTCTGAAAAACGAGGAACACGCCAACCTTTACTACGCTATACAAAACACCAAGTTGGAATCTTCCAGAGAGTATGTAGTACAGATGTGGTGCAAGAGTGCTTTAGATGAAAATGAGTTAAACAAGTACAAATCACAGATACTTGTATTCCTAAAAAACAAATTATCTTACACAAGGCTAAAACTGGAGGTAATGTACAAAGCCCAGGAAAGAGCCCAACTGGTTTACAACCCTGTAGATAAGTATTTCAGGATTGCAGAGAAAAACCCTATAGTACAAGATTTAAAAGAATACTTTGGAGCAGATTTGAGTTATTAGTCTGCAGAAAAAGGTAAAAATCTTGATACTATTCCTTTTTTATATTTTTTATTTATACCTAAACAAAATAAGACTGACATTTCTGCCAGTCTTATTTATATATGTGTGAATAAATGTTGGTTACCAGTTGTCGTTGTATTCTTGGAATGTTCTTCCTACGGCGACCGTGTCCATAGGAGAAGAAGACTCTTCATCTTCTGAGCCTCCTGCTGCAGTACAGCTGTCGTTAAATTCCAAATCGGCAGGTCTTATGAAGCCGCCTTTATAGAATCCTATATGTTCGTTTTTCTCACATTCTGCCATAAAGTAGCCATAGACAGGCAAAGCCATTGCAGCTCCTTGTCCCCAAGTCATAGAAGAGAAGTGAATACTTCTGTATTCTCCTCCTACCCATACAGCAGTAGCAAGTTTTGGATTAAGTCCTATAAACCATCCGTCGGAGTTGTTATCTGTTGTACCAGTCTTACCAGCCATAGTACTTCTTACACCATATTTGTATCTTAGTCTTGAACCTGTACCTCCGTCAACAACACCTTTCATAAGGTCAACAACAAGGTAAGCTGTTCTTTCGTCTAGTGCTGTGTTGCTCTTAGATGTGAAAGATTCTAGTACCATACCTTTATTGTCTGTAATCTTTGTTATCAGGATAGGCTCTTTGTGTACACCTTGGTTTACAAATGTTGCCATAGCTCCAGCCATTTCCATAACTGTAAGGTCTGGAGTACCCAAGCAAATAGAAGGTACAGCTTGTATAGGGTTGGTAATACCCATCTGTCTTACCAAAGAAATTACACTACTAGGAGAAGTATATTCTTTCATCAAGGCAGCAGAAACAAAGTTCACAGAGTTTGCCAAAGCCCATTTAAGATTTACCATCTCTCCTTCTCTAGCGTGTGAAGAGTTTCTTGGAGTCCAGTTGTCATACTCTGGGAAAGTTACAGGAGAGTTCTCTATCTGGAAACAAGGAGTAATCTCACTATCTTTCATAGCAGCTGCATAAACAAATGGTTTGAATGTAGAACCTATCTGTCTACGGCCAAGAGTAGCGTTGTCAAATTTGAAATGCCTATAGTCTATTCCTCCTACATAAACCTTCACATGACCAGTCTGTGGCTCTACAGATACCATACCTGTATTTAGGAAGTATTTGTAGTATTTGATAGAGTCCATAGGTGTCATAACTGTGTCTATCTCTCCATTCCATGAGAACAGATCCATATCTGTAGGAGTATTGAAAGCAGTCTTTATCTCTTTTTCTATTGCTCCATCTCTTACCATGTTATTGTATCTTTCAGAAGACTTCATAGCCTGATCATAATACTTGGCTATGTTTTCCTTGGAGATACCTGTAAATGGAGCATCTTTTCTTCCCTTACATTGTTTGAAGAACTCGCTCTGAAGCTGTGTGAAATGTTTTTTTACGGCTGCTTCTGCATTTACCTGCATGTCGTAGTTGATAGTTGTATAGATTCTAAGACCGTCACGATATACGTCGTATGGTTCACCATTAGGTTTGTAGTGTGTCTTACACCATTCTCTCATATACTGACGAACCTTTTCTCTAAAGTATGTTGCAACTCCCTGGTCTTGTGTTGTAGGGTTGTAGTGTGTAACAAGGTCTTTATTTTTAGCTGTTTCAAATTCCTGGTCTGTAAGATAACCATACTTATTCATCTGAGCAAGTACAGTATTTCTTCTTTCCATAGATTTTTCTTTGTGTCTTACAGGATTGTATGTTGTAGGAGCTTTAAGCAATCCTATCAATACAGCACTCTCATGAACATCTAGCTGTTTTGGATGCTTGGAGAAGAAAGTATTTGCTGCAGTCTTTATACC
This sequence comes from Candidatus Scybalousia scybalohippi, assembly GCA_018065645.1. Lineage (GTDB taxonomy): Bacteria > Bacteroidota > Bacteroidia > Bacteroidales > P3 > Scybalousia_A > Scybalousia_A scybalohippi. Next base: position 15,187 of record JAGHSX010000079.1, on the reverse strand, counting down.
AAAAGAGTTAGAACCATAATCTACTGTATTCAAATACATAGATAGTATCTCTTGTTTGGAATATCTTCTTTCCAGTTTTACAGCTACTACCCATTCCTTAAGTTTGAAATATGGAGTAGAAAACTTTGACACACCTTCTCTTGGAAAGAGATTCTTGGCAAGCTGTTGTGTTATAGTACTACCACCACCAGAAGAATGTTGTCTTCCTATCACAGTCTTAAGCAATACACGGAACAAACTCTTCATATCTATACCGCTGTGATATTCAAATCTTGAGTCTTCTGTAGCTATTAAAGCGTTGATAAGAGAAGGTGGAAGATCTTTGTAGTCTACATTTGTTCTGTTCTGTATACCTATGTAGCCCAATATTTGTCCATCATCTGCAAGCACTTCGCTGGCAAGATTGCTGTTAGGGTTTTCCAACTGCTCAAAAGAAGGCATAAATCCTAAAACACCACAAGAAAGCAAGATAAAAAACAAAGTGACTACGCCAAGGAATATTCCATAGCCCATCCACATACGCTTTACATAGAGCATGCTTTTGTTTTGCTTTGCTTTCTTTGTTGATTGACCTCTATTTTGCATAATAAAATTAGATTTATCAGTTAAAGATATTTTTATTTAGAAGGCATTTTCTCTATATGAAGACCTACAGACTCTATACCGCAAAGGTTTGTGTCTCTTGTAGCCTGTTCCAGTCTAAATATGTATTCTCCCTTTTGGTCTAGTTTAACATTGTTGGCAAACCAGAAACGGTTGTCCTTTGTATCAAATCTTCCCTTACCTTTCCATTCTCCAGTTATGTCTGTAAGTTCACACTGGATAGTATCTCTTACTGTTACAGAACCATCTGGGTAGATAGTAGTAAGGAAGAAATAGATATTATTGTATTTGTAATCTGTTGTATTACAAAGATTGACAGCAAAACGATAGGTATCTACCCTGTCTATGTCTTTCACCTTTACCTTGAATGTCTTGATGTCTGACTTTGACCATACGTTCTTGCTTACATTCTCGCTCTTGTCAAACAATACATTGGAGTTGCAAGAAGTAAAACATACAGATGTTAATGCTGCAAATAGCAATACAATATAGTTTTTCATAATCTTATTCTTTAGATTTTGTTTCCACTTTAAAAGATTCCAAATCCTCTGGTCTTCTGTTCTTTCTGTTCATAGAGATAATCTTCTTAACATCGTGTGCAGAAATTGGGATAAGGTCTGATGTACCTTCGTATGAATACCATAGGATTTTCTTCAAAACATCCACTTTGTGATATTTTGCCTTGCCTTTTACAGTCTCAAGATCAACTCCTATTTCTGGGAAATCCTTCAAGGAATCCTGATAAACATCATACTCATAGTTAAGACAACATTTCAACTTGCCACATTGTCCTGCAAGTTTTTGAGGATTAGGGAACAATTGCTGAACCTTAGCCACAGCAGTTCCTACAGATGAGAAGTTGTTCAACCATGTAGAACAGCACAACTCTCTACCGCAAGTACCTATACCTCCAAGTCTTGAAGCCTCTTGTCTTGCACCTATCTGCTTCATCTCTATACGGATATGGAAAGCTTCTGCCAATTCTTTGATTAACTGACGGAAATCCACTCTATCGTTGGCTGTATAGTAGAAGATTGCCTTTGTACCATCTCCCTGATATTCCACATCATTGACTTTCATATCAAGATTACCTCTCAAAGCCATCTTTCTTGTAGCAAACAAAGTCTCATCTTCTTTTGCCATTACCTCAAGCCACTTTTCTATATCTGTAGCTTTAGCTCTTCTGTAAAGTTTCTTGACGTTTTCAATGTTGAAGCCTTTTTTCTTTTTCATCTGAATACGGCACAACTCTCCTGTCAAAGAAACTATACCTATGTCGTGTCCTGGTGTTCCTTCCACAGCAACTATGTCGCCTGCATTTATTTCCAGTCCTTCAGGAATCTTATAGAAATCCTTGTGAGAGTTTTTGAATCTTACCTCTACATAGTCAAAATAACCTTGTGCTGAAGGTGGTTTGATATCTTCCAACCAATTGTTGACGTGTAGTTTCTCACAAGAAGCAAGTTCTTTTCTGCTTATAGTCTTGTATGATTGAGGAATAGAAGCACAACCACGAGTAAGTGTAAGAGGCTCTTTGTAGTTCTTTGGCAATAGACCTATAGATGGATCTTCATCAAAATATGGGTGTGTATGCTCTCCAAGAAACAAATTATTTATTTCGTTTGTTTCCTCCTGTACCTCAAGTTTGGTTTTATGATGATGAGTCTTTATATCTTTCAAATCAAAAGTTTCCTCTGCTTTTTCTTCGTTTTGCTCCAGCGAAACTTCGTTTTGAGAGACTAACTCTTCGTTTTGATTTATTATATCTTTATTATCGTTTTGCATATTTTTATCTTCTTGCATAAAAAAAGTATGTTTAGTATATTTTTATCTTCTTTCCAGAAGCATTCCTAACTTTATTATCAAATTAAACAAGTTTATCTTAGCGTTGGCATTTCTGTCCACGTTGTGATAAGATTTTTCCAATATGGTGTATATTCCATCCAGATTGTTTTGTGTGATAAACTTTGGATAGTTCTTCTTGAATATATCTTCCGACATTTCCAAAGGATGCTGTATCATAGGCACGCCACAATTATACAACCAGCATTTCTCTATGGTAGAGATACAATATGAGAAAAACTCTTTAAGGTTTGCCCTTGTCATCTTGCTCTTATCATCTACAAACTTTGAAATCTCGCTAGCTTTGGTCTTGTATGTCATCGCCAAACGGTTGATTTGCACAAACATTTCCCTATACTCGTTTTCCTTCTTAAAGAATTCCTCACTTATTCTGTTCAAATCTCCTTCACACAACATAGCCTGATAGTTTACCTGCTCTGAGGTAAGTTCTGGATTTCTTTCTTTTAGTTCCGTAGCTATAGTCTCATCAGACAAAGGTGAAAGGAATATAGTCTGCACCCTGGATAGTATAGTAGGCATTATCTTTTCTTTGTGCTCTGCTGTCATTATGAAGATAGTGTTTGGATAAGGTTCTTCCAATATCTTCAAAAGTTTGTTGGATGCCTCAGCGTTAAGTCTGTCTGCACCCCACACAAAGATAATCTTGTATTTGGAAACAAAAGTTTTGAGAGTTGCATTCATCACTATACTGTCTGCATCTCTTACGTTTATGATACCTTGTTTATTCTCGCCTCCCATATATTCTATCCACGAGTTAAAGTCTATATAACCTTCGTGACCAAGAACATACTCTCTAAACTCTTCTGTAAACAAAGAGGCAGAATTATCCTTTTCCACTCTCTTGGTAGTAGTAGTTGGAAAATACAAATGAAAGTCTGGGTGAACAAGTTTTTGGTATTTGTTGCATGAAGGGCACTCTCCGCAAGAGTCTCCGTCGTGTTTGTTTTCACAAGCAATATACTGAGCAATAGCCAAAGCCATAGCCACAGAACCATAGCCGTCTTTTCCTGAAATAAGAACAGCATGAGGAAAATGATGGTTGTCTACCATATCAACCACCTTAGCCTTTAAAGCATCTTGTCCTTTTACCTGTGAAAATCTCATATATTGTGTAATTACAAATCAAATTACAAATATACAACATTTTCTTCAAGTAAAAGGACAAGAAAGAAAATTTTTCAATACGGATTAGTAATTAAATTCCATATCTGATGTTGAAAATTCTGAGTCTATTGATTTTTCTTCTCTATGGTGATTTTCATAACGCTGATTCAAAGAGCGTTGAAATGAAACAACCATTGCACCTATCATCTTTGTCAATTCCATAAGCATTTCTCTGGAGGTTTCTGATTGTTCTTCTGTAAACACACCATTTTTCAATGCCATAGCAGTATAAACAACGCATTGTCTAACGTGACTTTTTGCATATTTAAGATAGTCTACAAATTCTGATTTGTGATTTGATGAACCATCAGCAATGTTCATAGATATTCTTGCTGCTGTATCCAAAAATGGCATCAAGATAGATTTTCTACTAAATTCATCTGCATTTTTTACCTGAGCAGTCAACCAAGTGTAGTACTCTAAAGATTTGTCATAAACTCTAAGGTCTTCAAATCTAAAGAAGCTTGTAAGTTTTTCTTCCATGTTCATAAGTTATTATTTATTATTTTATTCAAATTTTTCCAACTGTTTAACGGAGTCCTTTTCTTTGTCCCGTATCCTCCTTCATAGTGGCTCAAAAGCCATTTTACTGCACCACTGCAGCCCCTCTTTGTCCCTAATTTTCTTATTCTATACCAGAGAAGTGTTTCATATATTCTATTCTGTAGAATGGAGACACTTCGCTGTTTTTGTTAATTGCCAATTTGCCTCTGAAATCACCTATGTGGTGATATCTGTTTTCTTCCATCCATCTAGAAAGTTTTTCATTTGCTCTAGTGATGAAAGAATAGTCTTCATACAAAACTGAAGACACCTGTACTGTGCTTGCTCCCGCAAGTAATAGTTTTATAACATCTTCTTCCTTGTGAACACCACCACCTGCTGTGATAGAACAATTTACCAACTTGGATAAAATACTTGTCCAACGGATAGTGTTGTACAATTCGCTAGGAGAAGATTGTATGTTTACAGGTTTGAAAACCTGTTTGTCTATATCTATATCGTGCTCTATAAAACGATTAAAAATAGACAATGTAGATATTCCCATCCAAGACAATCTCTGACACAATTTTGCCAAAGAAGCCGAATAGGAACTAATCTTCAAAGATATAGGCAAACTTACCGCCCTACGCAATGTCTGAATGACATTATCATAGATCTGTTCCACCTCTTCTGCAGACATATTAACATTGGAAGGAAGTATAAACATATTCAATTCCAATCCGTCCACTCCTGCGTCTGCCAAAGCAGTTGCAAATTGCATCCATTCTGTAGAAGAAAAGCAGTTCACACTAGCAATAATAGGTATATCCGTACATCTTTTCAAATTACGAATAAGGTCCAGGTATTTATCTATTTGATTAGATTCTGTGTGCTCTGCGATATAGTTATATGCAGCAACCATCTCACCTGCGTTCTGCATAGCCCAGATGTTGCTACTAACCTCTTTGGTAATCTGCTCTTCATACAAAGACTTCAATATCACAGCACCAGCGCCAGCTTCTGCCATACGCTTAATGTTGTCCATGTTGTCTGTCAAACTGCAACTACCAACGATAATAGGACTCTTGATAGTCCTACCCATATATTGAGCTTGTAAGTCCATTTTACAGTCTATTTTCAAGAGTACAAAATTATGTTTTTTTTCTCAAAGTGTCAAGGAAAATATTATTTTTTTTGCATTCTGGAAGTTTTTTAGTAAAAAATAACAAAAAAATGGTGATATTTTCTAGAATTAAGTTATCTTTGCAAACTGAAATTTTTCAAAAGAGTATTAACAATAATTATTTATATATACAATGAGTACAGAAAACAAAGAACAAGTTGTTATCAAAGAGAATGAAGGAAATGAAAACCTTCAAGTAGGCGAAGTTGTTGCTAAGACAGAGCAATTTATAGAGAAAAACAAAAAGACATTACTTATTGGCCTAAGTGCATTGGTAGTTGTAATCATTGCTGTATGCGTTTATTTGTTTGCATACGTACCTTCTAAGGAAAAGAATGCAGCCAACTCTATGTTTGCAGCTGAACAATACTATATCAACGATGATTTTGACAAAGCATTGAAAGGTGACGGCAAACACCAAGGTTTCATTCAGATAGCTGATGAATACTCTAGCACAAAACAAGGTAAATTGGCTAAATACTATATTGGTAGAATATACCTAGAACAAGGTAAATACCAAGAAGCTATCAACTACCTTGAAAAATTCTCACCAAAGGATGCTTTCATGCCTGCTCAAGTAAAAACTTTGATAGGTGATGCATACGTAGAACTAAATCAGTTGGACAAAGCTATCAGCAACTATGAAAAAGCTGCTAACATCAATCCTAACGATTTCAATACTCCTGCTATCCTTATGAAACTTGGTACTGCATACGAAATGCAAAAGAAATTTGACAAAGCTCTTGAAACTTACAAGAAAATCAAAACTGACTACCCAAGTTCACAAGAATACGCAACTATAGAAAAATACATCTCAAGAATGGAAATGCTTACAAGCAAATAATTCCTTCCCAACAAGAGATTTTAAATATAAAAGGCACTCATCATTTTTTGATGAGTGTTTTTTTTATTACTCCTATCCTCTTTCTTTATAAAAATACTTCTTCGTTTTATTTTACTAACTCCTCGTTTTGCTGGCGTAACATCAAAAGATATTTTTCTAACTCTTCGTTTTACTTTCCTAGCATTTGATGTTTTTCTTGGAACAATATTTCAAACTATTCTTAGAAGAGATATAATGGTATAATGCATAAAAAAAAGCAGGCCTAAGAAAAGGTCTGCTCTTTAGTTTATTTCACCAAGTTTTGTTAGAAACGAATGTATGTCTGTACCCAGAATTCGTTGTATGTTTTATCTGTTACACCAAGTTTATCATCTACAAGATTGTATTGCAATTGGAACATAAGGTTTTTGTGCAACTGGAAGTTTGTACATACAGAATAGATGTTCTTCATATTGTCGTTAGTTTTGTCTATACGGTAAGCATCCCATTTAACATAGCATTTAAACCAGTTTGTAACAGGAACGCCTACAGTAGCATACCAAGCATCTGCCTTACCATTTGAAGCAGTAGGCAACAATTCTTGTTCTCCTAAAGAGTTGATTACATAGTCTGAAATTTTCTGTCCAGAGTGGTTACCATATTCTGCTCTTACTGTCCAGCCATTGTGTTCGTATTTTGTACCGAAAGCAAGACGATTTCTGTCTGTTGTGATACCGTTGGCAGTATATTTACCTTTCCAACCAAATACACCTATGTACCAATCTTTCAATGGTTGTACTTGAATAGTACCCATAAAGTCTTTATATTTGTCTGCATCTGCTACATTTATACCCTGACCATTGAATACACCTACCTGGTAGTGAATCAAATTGTGATTGTCTGAAGATACTGGAAGGAAATCTCCCTGGAATTGAAGACCTATATCTCTACCACCATTTGAGCCATTGAACTCTTTAGCTGTATAATCGCTGAAACCAGACAATTGTTTTACCAACTGACTATAGTCACCAACACCTACATCCCAAGGATTGTATGGGTCTTCAAAAGTAAAGATTCTCTTGTATTGACCAAACTTAACTCTAAATTCCTGGTATTTTGTCCATTCGATGAAAACATCTTTAAGATGAACGCTTTTGTTAAGTTCTACCTGGATTCTGTATTTGAAATCAGTAAGAACAGAACCATCTACATAGGCTCTCACCAATCTTGCGTTGAATCCGTCACCATAGTTCTTTTCTTCATCATCGTTTACCTTGTAAGAACCGATAAAATATGCTCCAAACTTTGGAGTACTCATGTACTGAGTAAGGTTTCTACCATACTCTGTAACATCCTGTGCATTGACAAAGAATGTAGTAGTCAATGCCAACATCAATATTATGTATTTTTTCATTTTGTTTGTTTAAGTTGTTTGTTTGAATTATTTTGCAAAATTATGCATATTTTTTAACATATCACTAATAAAATTCCCTATTCTTTCCAACAAATAAAAACAAAAAAAGTTCACATGGAATCCACATGAACTTAATTTATAATTTGAGTGTATCAAGCAATTTTAAAAAGCTGTCTTACGCTTTGGGGTTGATTTCACTTCCTGTTCTTCGTTTATCATATAGATAAGTTTGACTGTCACCCAACTGCTTTTGAAATCCCTTGTCCACTTTCTAAAGTTTACATTGTCGTTAAGATTGTATGAATTGAAGAATTCAAAATCTTTTCTAATAGGTACAAGAGAATACTGGTATCTTACATCTATTTTGAATTTCTGCCACATTGTAAATCTCAAATCTCCCACAAATGACCAGTCGTTTTTATCAAATCTTGCATTGGTTGTCAAAGGTCTTTCCATTCCATGAATAAGAGTATCTGTCAATCCCCATGCTTCATAAGAATGTACAAGTCTGCCATACTGTGCACCAATACCAAGAGTAACACCTCCCCTCTTATCTATCCAATGTACCATAACAGGAATATCTATATAGTCAAGACTTGCTTCATATTTGAAAGGGTCTCCCCAATGATTTTCCTTAGCACCTCGATTGGAATAGTTTATTTCCAAAGAAAACTGCAATCCTTCGTTTGGTCTGTCTGCATTGAATGGCATCATGGCTCCTATACCACCAGTAAATCCTACTTTCTTGAATCCATAGACTTCATCACCATCTATCTGTGAAGCACTGAAACCTCCAGAGACAAATCCTTTGAAGAATTGTGCATTGACATTTAATGACATCAATACACTAAGGACAAAAAATAAAAATATATGTTTTAAACTTTTCATATCAGGTTTTTCTTTTCCTAACGCAGTATTTTCTTTCTTATTTTGTCAAACCCATTCTTTGCAATATTTCTCTTTCTATCTTGTCTGGATATTTTATGCTTTCCAAACACCAATGTATAAGAGTATCCAATTGTTGTTCTTCTGTAAGATGCCAGTCCATTGAAGAGTTTCTCAACTTGTCTGTCAAATAATGCATAGTAATGGCAGCTGAAACAGAAATATTAAAACTTTCTGTAAAACCATACATAGGTATCTTCATAAAGCAGTCTGCATTCTCTATAGCTTCCTTGCTTATACCATCAACCTCTGAACCAAATACTATGGCAGTCTTTTGAGAAATATCAACGTCTTGCAAGTTGATATCATTCTTGTATGGCATTGTTGCTATGATTTTATAGCCTTGTTTTCTAAGGTCGTTGAAACATTCTACAGTATTGTTTTCAAATTTATTGTATTTCTTTATGTTCAACCATTTGTTTGCTCCAAGAGATATATCGTCCGTAACTTCAAAAGAGTTATTGTTTTCCACCACTCTCACCTCTTGCAATCCCAAACAATCGCATGTTCTTAAGACTGCGCTGGCATTTTGTGCCTTGTGTATATTTTCTATTACCGGTACAAACCAATCGGTACGGAAAGAAATATTCTTTTCTATCAGCTCTCTTCGGTTAGGTGTTATGAATTCTGTAATATTTTCGTAGAACAATTTTCTTTGTTCAAAATTCAAATCTTTGTATGTCATATTCTTTATTTTGTTTTTATCTTATTAAGCTCTTGCCGAAAAACAGCAATACCATTCCTACAAGCAAACTCAAAGCCATATATAGTATGGAAAGCAACATCTGTGACTTGCCTAAAGTAGCGCTTTCATTTATAAATGTTGAAAATGTTGTAAATCCTCCACAAAAGCCTGTAGTAAGCAATAGCAATAATCCTGCAGACATTTCTGTATGTTTTTCTGCATAACCATAAAGCAAACCTATGAAGAAACATCCTAATACATTCACCAAAAATGTTCCCAAAGGGAATGAATGAGAATACACCTTACTAGTTAATACAGAAATCAAATATCTCAGTCCTCCTCCAAGGAAACTACCCATTGCCACCATCAGCACATCTTTAAACATAATCTCTATTTTTTTGCAAAGATAATAATTTATGACATAATAACTAATAAAACAAGTCTTAAGATTGAAGATTTTTCAAAAAGTAATACCAAAAGGGAGTTAATTGGAAAAAAAATATTATCTTTGCATTTCGTAAAACTAACTATTAGTACATAACAAGACTAATTTAATAAAGACACTAATCAATATTTATAATATGAGTTTGAAAATAGTAGTACTAGCAAAGCAGGTGCCAGACACAAGAAATGTCGGTAAAGATGCTATGACACCTGAAGGCACAGTCAACAGACAAGCCTTGCCTGCAATTTTTAACCCTGAAGATTTGAATGCTTTGGAAATGGCTCTTGAAATAAAAGACAGAGTTCCTGGTTCAACTATTACTGTTGTTACTATGGGTCCTGGTAGAGCTGCTGAAATAATTAGAGATTCTATGTTTAGAGGCGCTGACAACGGCGTTGTTCTTTCAGACAGAAAACTTGGTGGTAGTGATACATTGGCTACTTCTTATGCTATATCACAAGCAGTTAAGAAAGTTGGTAAGGTTGACATCGTATTTGGTGGACGTCAAGCCATAGATGGTGATACTGCACAAGTTGGTCCTCAAACTGCAGAAAAACTTGAAATTCCTCAAATCACATACGCAGAAGAATTGATAGACGTAACAGAAAAAGACATCACTATCAAACGTCGTTTGGAAAGAGGTGTTGAAGTTGTTAAAGCTCAATTCCCTCTATTGGTTACTGCTCACGCATCTGCAAAAGCTTGCCGTTTCTACAACGCTAAACGTGTTATGAAATACAAGAAAGCTTTCTCTAAATCAGAAGCTGAAGCTAACGGATTTGACACAAACCTTTGGAATCAATTCCCATATCTTAAGATAGAAGAATGGAATGCTGCTGACGTAGCTTGCGAAGATGACAGAATAGGTTTGGCTGGCTCTCCTACAAAGGTTAAGAAGATTGATAACGTTGTTCTTTCACAAAAAGAAAATGTTACTCTTGAGCCAACAGATGAAAACATTGACTCTTTAGTTAAACAACTTATAGATACACATATAATAGGATAAAGAGATGAATAACGTATTTGTATACTGTGAAATAACAGAAGAAAATTATATAGCAGACGTAAGTCTTGAGCTTATATCAAAAGCAAGAAAACTTGCCAACACTTTAGGTGTACAACTTGAAGCTATCGTAGCAGGAAGTAATGTTAATGATTTGGAAAAGAGTCTTTATCCTTACGGTGTAGATATCATCAACTATGCAGACGACAAACGTTTGTTCCCTTATCAAACATTACCTCACTTTTCTATAGTAACTAAACTTATCAAAGAAAAACAGCCTCAAATCATACTATTTGGTGCAACAAGCGTTGGTAGAGACCTTGCTCCTAGAGTTGCTTCATTCCTTCGTTGTGGTTTGACAGCAGATTGTACATCTTTGGAAATAGGCGAATACGAAGACAAGAAAGAAGGTAAAGTTATAGAAAACCTTCTTTACCAGATTCGTCCTGCATTTGGTGGTAACATCATAGCAACTATCGTTAACCCTTACACTCGTCCACAAATGGCTACAGTAAGAGAAGGTGTTATGAAGAAAGAAATATTCTCTGAAACACACAAAGGCGAAGTTGTTAAACTAAATGTAAACGACTATGTTCAGGATTCTGATTTCTGCATAGAAATATTGGAACGTCATATTGAACAACAAAAAGTAAACATCAAGGGTGCTCAAATCATCGTTTGTGGTGGTTATGGTATGGCTTCAAAACCAGAAGGCTTCAAACTATTACACGAATTGGCAGAAACTCTTGGTGGCGAAGTTGGTGCTACACGTGCTGCAGTTGACGCAGGTATGACAGAACACGAAAGACAAGTTGGTCAGACAGGTGTTACAGTAAGACCAAAACTTTACATAGGTTGTGGTGTTTCTGGTGCTGTTCAACACAGAGCTGGTATGGACCAATCATCTAAAATCATCAGCATAAACACTGACGTTAATGCTCCATTGAATTCAATAGCTGACTACACTATCATAGGTGATGCTTTTGAAGTTGTTCCAAAACTTATACAATATTATAAGAAAAATAGTAAGTAATTAAAAGAAATCAAAATATATGGCTAACTTTTTTGATGATAACGAAGGATTGAAGTTTCAATTGAGCAATCCTATGATGGAAGAAATCATAAGATTGAAAGAAAGAGACTATGCTGATTATGGTAAGTATGACTATGCTCCAAAGGATTTTGAAGACGCTTTGGATTCATACAAAAGAGTGCTTTCTCTTATAGGTGAGATAACTGGTGAAGTTCTTGCTAACAATGCTGAAAGCGTAGATAATCAAGGTGTAAGAATAGAAGACAATGCTATCATATACGCAGACGGAACAAAAGAAAACCATCAAAAACTTACAGACGCAGGTGTTTATGGTCTTTCACTTCCTAGACAATATGGCGGATTGAACTTCTCATACGTTCCTTACGTTATGGCTGCAGAAATAGTTTCTCGTGGAGATTGTGGTTTTGCTAATATTTGGGGACTTCAAGACTGTGCTGAAACTATCTATGAATTTGCAAGCGATGAAATAAAAGATAAATTCCTTCCAATGATTAACCAAGGTTACACTTGCTCTATGGACCTTACAGAACCAGATGCTGGTAGTGACCTTCAATCAGTTCGTTTGAAAGCTACTTTCGATGAAGAAAACAATTGTTGGAGACTTAATGGTGTAAAACGTTTCATCACTAATGGTGACGCAGACATCAAGCTTGTTCTTGCTCGTAGTGAAGAAGGAACAACAGATGGTCGTGGTCTTTCATATTTTGTTTATGACCGTAGAGATGGTGGTGTTACTATCCGTAGAACTGAAAACAAACTTGGTATCCACGGTTCACCAACAGGAGAACTTGTATTCAACAACGCTCCTGCTCAACTTGTAGGTGAAAGAAAACTTGGTCTTATCAAATACGTTATGTCTTTGATGAACGGCGCTCGTTTGGGTGTTGGTGCTCAAAGTGTTGGTCTTTCAGAAGCTGCATACAGAGAAGCTCTTCAATATGCTAACGAAAGAGAACAATTTGGCAAACCTATCATCAACTTCCTTCAAGTAAGAGAAATGCTTGCTAAGATGAGAGCTAAGACTGATGCAACTAGAGCTTTGCTTTATGAGACAACTCGTTGTGTAGATATCTACAAATCATACGAAGCTATCTCTAAAGAAAGAAAACTAGAGCCAGCAGAACGTCAAACTCTTAAGACATATACTCGTCTTGCTGATATGTTCACTCCAATGTTGAAATTATTCTCTTCTGAATACGCTAACCAAAATACATACGACTGCATACAAGTATATGGTGGTAGTGGATTTATGAAAGATTATCCTTGCGAAAGAATGTATCGTGACGCTCGTATCCTAACTATCTACGAAGGAACATCACAACTTCAAGTTGTTGCTGCTATCCGTGGAGTTGTTTCTGGAGGTTACCTTGCTAGAATCAAGGAATACGAAGGAATGGAAGTAGATGCTAAATTCGCAGAAATGAGAAAGACTTTGGCTCAATTGACTGAAGACTTTGCTGCATGTGTTGAAAAGATCAACGGATTTGGTTCTACAAGCGAAGCTCACGAATTCAACTCAAGACGTTTGGTTGAGATGGCTGGTTACATTATCATGGCTCACCTTCTTATACTTGACGCTAACAGAGATGAACAATTCATGGATTCTGCTAAGATTATGACTAAGATGGCTCAAGAAAAAGTTGCTGAAAGAAAATCATTCATAGACAACTTTGATCCAGAAGATCTAGAATCTTACAAGAACATAACAAAATAAAAGGTTTTTATATAAGCCCATAAACAATAAAAGGAGTATCTCATTTTTTGATACTCCTTTTCTATTTAACAAAAAAAGTAAGAAATGAATAGTATATTTATAGTCCTTCCAATATTGACCATATTGATGTTTGAATTGGGACTAAATCTAAAGCTAAACGATTTTGCACTTATATTCCAACGTCCCAAAGCTATAATTGTAGCTCTTTGTGGTCAAATCATTCTGTTGCCTTTAGTGGCATTTGCTATCTGCAATATCTTTCATTTAAGTCCTTTATTTGCTGTTGGTATTATGCTTATAGCTTGCTGTCCTGGTGGCAGTTCTTCCAATGTGTTTTCTATGCTGGCAAAAGGAGATGTAGCCTTGAGTGTATCTCTTACAGCTTTGAGTAGTGTAATCACATTGTTTACATTGCCATTGGTAATGGCTTTTTCCACAGACTTTTTCTCTGCACAAACTACAGAAGCCATACATCTTCCTATAGGCAATCTATTGAAACAAAATCTTTTACTTATGTTTCTTCCTATAGCAATAGGAATATTCCTTAATTATAAGTTTAACAATACTGCTGTAAAGATAGAAAAAGTTCTTAAGAAAATGGCATTTCCTGCCCTTATGCTTTTGGCTGCTATCTTCTTTATACAACACTTCAATACTATCAAGACAAACTTTCTTATCTTGGGCACTTGCGTCACTCTTATGCTTATATCTTGCATATTGTTGGCAGCAGGAATATCCAGACTATTTAAACTTAACCAAAAAGAAAGAAGAACAACAATTATTGAAGTAGGCATGCAAAACGCAGCACAAGCTATTGCCATTGCTTCTTCCCCATTCATCTTCAACGACGGACGTATAGCAATACCTGCTATTATCTACGCTCTTATGATGAATGTTGTTCTACTTATCTATGTCGGAGTCATCAAGAAGAAATAAAAATATATACCCTAAATAAAAAGAAAGAGACCTTTATTTTTTAAGGTCTCTTTTTTATTTTTTGTGAATTGAATTTTATAAAAAGAATTCGTTTGCTCTTGGAGTGGAATAATTTTCTTCAAGCATACGAATGTGTGATAATAAATCTTCGTCATCAAAATATATTGCACTCTCTGGACAAAGTCTTACACAAGCCTGACACTTGATACACACTCCTTCAAACACAGGTTTTCCATTTTCCAGATGAATGCTATTCATAGTACATCTTTCTTCACATAATCCACAACTTTTGCATAGTTCATCCTTGCATTTAGGTTTTGCTTTCAAAAATTTTGCTGGTTGAGAATCTTCTTTCTTTGGAGTATAATATGGAGCTTCTGCTTCTCCAGGAACACTTATTTCTATAATATTTTCTTTTGAAGAATTTTCTATCTTTTCTGCAATCTCATCTGCAAAATCTTCTATCTGTGAAATATCTTCCTTATTTGGTCTTCCCTTTGCCAAAGTATTGGAGAAACTATGTCTTGCCACCACACATGCTGCACCTATCAGCTTCATACTCTTATCTTTCATTATGGCAGACAATTCAGCCAAAGCATTATCATAGTTTCTGTTTCCATAGACAACTATTCCTACACTAAGACAACCTTTGCTACTTATTTTTTCATTTATAAAATCCAATGTTTTATTAGGGACCTTACCTGCATAGACTGGAGTAGCCCAGATAAGCAAATCATCTTGTTCAAAATTGTGATACACTTCTCTCTCGCAGGCTAAAGTATAAGAAATAAACTCACGCTCTACATTAAACCTATTAGCTATCCTCTCACCTACAAGTTTTGCGACCTTCTCCACACTACCACAAGGAGAAA
>JAGHSX010000064.1 GCA_018065645.1 Candidatus Scybalousia scybalohippi | reverse complement strand
TATTTTCTAACCTTTTTTTTATCTTTTTCCTTAACTCACTGGTTTTGACTAAGAAAAATTTTAATGTTTTTAAGAGCGTTTTCGTGTTTTTGAGCGTTTTTTGAGGCATTTTCTGACTTTTTTCTTCCATTTTTGGATGTCTTTGGTACAGTTTTTGGTAGTTTACTTCTACTTTAACAATAGAATTTAATACGTTTATTCCGTTATTTTGCATACATAGCTACCTTTAAAAAGAAAACTGCACATCATAAGTACAAGTTGACTTACAATGTGCAGTCTCACTATATATAGTATTGATTATTGTGCGAGAATCTGGATGTTGTTGTCTGACATTTCTAATATTCCACTATTTATAGGGAAAGAAAGTTGTGCATCTTCTACGTCGGTTATCTTTATTTCTCCTTTGTCCAACGCAGAAACTATAGGTGCATGGTTGTTCAAGATTTCAAACTTCCCTTGCACTCCTTGCAATTTTACACTTTTCACTTCTCCTGTGTATAGTGTTTCGTCTGGTGTGATTATTGTCAGTTTCATAGATTCTCTCCTTTTTATTTGTTAGCAGATTCCAACATCTTTTCACCTTTTTCTATTGCTTCCTCTATCTTTCCTACCATATTGAAAGCAGATTCTGGAATATGATCTACCTCTCCGTCAAGTATCATACGGAAACCTTTGATAGTATCCTGAAGTTCTACGAACTGACCAGGCATTCCGCTGAATTGTTCTGCAACAAAGAATGGCTGTGAAAGGAATCTCTGTACTTTTCTAGCACGAGAAACAACAAGTTTATCTTCATCACCTAACTCTTCTATACCAAGGATAGCAATAATATCCTGAAGTTCATTGTAGCGTTGAAGTATCTGTTTTACTCTTTGTGCTACTTCATAATGTTCCTTGCCCAAAATATCTTCTTTCAAAATACGTGAAGAAGATTCCAATGGATCTACAGCAGGATAAATACCCAAAGAAGCTATCTTACGGGAAAGAACTGTCTGAGCATCCAAATGTGCAAAAGTAGTAGCAGGAGCAGGGTCTGTTATATCATCAGCAGGTACATATACTGCCTGAACTGATGTGATACTGCCTCGCTTTGTAGAAGTGATTCTTTCCTGCATAGCACCCATTTCAGAAGCCAATGTTGGCTGATAACCAACAGCAGAAGGCATACGTCCAAGCAATGCAGACACTTCACTACCAGCTTGAGTGAAACGGAAGATATTGTCTATAAACAACAATATATCTCTACCATTTGCCTGACCATCTCCATCTCTATAATATTCTGCAAGTGTCAATCCAGAAAGAGCTACACGGGCTCTTGCGCCAGGTGGCTCATTCATCTGACCGAAAACAAGGGTACACTTACTATCTTTCAAGGCCTGTCTGTCTACTTTAGACAAATCCCAGCCTCCTTCTTCCATACTTTTCTTGAATTCCTCACCATAGTTGATAACTCCACCGTCAAGCATATCTCTAAGAAGGTCGTTACCCTCACGTGTTCTCTCTCCTACTCCTGTGAAAACAGACTGTCCAGAATAGTGTAAAGCAATATTATGAATCATCTCCATAATAAGCACTGTCTTTCCAACACCTGCTCCACCAAACAAACCAATCTTACCACCCTTTGAATAAGGCTCAATCAAGTCTATGGCTTTAATACCTGTAAGCAGAATTTCACTACCAGTTGACAAATCTTCAAACTTTGGAGCTGGTCTGTGAATAGGATAAGTCTTGTCAGTCTTCACTTCTCCAATGCCGTCAATAGTCTGTCCTACTACATTGAACAAACGTCCATTGATATCTTCTCCTACAGGCATAGTAATAGGAGTGCCTAGGTTTTCAACCTCAAGACCTCTTTGCAAACTATCTGTAGAATCCATAGAAATACAACGGACAGTGTTTTCTCCCAAATCCTGCTGCACCTCAAGAATAAGATAAGTGCCGTCTTCCTTCTTTACACGCAAAGCGTCATAGATTTCTGGCAAAGTCACATCTTCATCAAATCTGACGTCAACCACAGCACCTATTATCTGAGATATTTTACCTTTACTTACAATTTCCATATATAATATTGTATTAGGTTTCTTTTTTGCATAAAAATTCAATTTGCGAATTTACATATTTATTTTAACACAGAGCTATTTTTTACAAAGAAAATCTTTTTATTTTTCACATTCTGCTAAAACATATAGTTTTATTTCCTGCTTTTGGATGACTGAAAAAAACTCCGTTTTACGAAATTAAAACGAAGTTTTATTTTATCTCATTTTAGAAATATGAAAGTCTACTCTATTACAGTACTAGATTAAACAACCATCCTAATATCATAATTGAGAGTGCGATTGTTCCAAAAAATATGAGGATGAGTTTCATTGTCATTACTTTTTTTAGCATTGTTGCTTCAGGTAGAGAAAGCCCGACAACAGCCATCATGAATGCTAGAGCTGTACCTAGACTTACACCTTTTGTAACAAAAACTTGTATTACAGGAATTATTCCAGCAGCGTTGGAATACATAGGAACAGCAAGTATGACAGCAATTGGAATTGCGTACCAGTGGTTTCCACTCAGATAGGTTTCAAAAAATCCATCAGGAACATACCCATGCATTCCTGCACCTATGGCGATACCTATTATTACATAGATAATCACACCACGTACTATATTCAAAGATTCTTTTAGTATGTTTGGCAGTCTTTGGACTATGTTTATGTTTTTATATTCTGATTCTTCTATTTCGTTTTCTTGCCCTTGTTGTATTTGTTGAACCCATGGACTTAGAAATTTTGCCAAATTCATTTTACCAAGTACAAATCCACCAATGGAGCCAAACAAAATGCAACTTGCGACATAAATGATGGTAACTTTGTAACCAAAACTTCCAGCAAACATAGCAATAGCAACTTCGTTGACGAGTGGAGATGTGATAAGGAAAGAAAATGTTACACCAAGAGGTATCCCTCCTTTTACAAGTCCTATGAATAAAGGTATGCTAGAACAAGAACAGAAAGGAGTTATGCTCCCAAATACTGATGCAAGCAGATATTGAAATCCATAAAGTTTTCTGGTACTTAAAAAATTACGTAGCTTTTTTACTGGGAAGTATGTATTTATGATTCCCATTATAAAACTAATCAGTAAAAGTAATAGAATGATTTTTATAGTATCGTAAACAAAGAAGTTTAGGGATTCTCCCAGATGTGTATTTGCTTTTATATTAAGCAAATCATAAATCAGCCAGTCTGAAAATGTTTGAATCATGATGTTATTATTTAATGTTTTACATAAAGATAAAGAATGAATAATAGCATCCAACTAGGATGAAGATTGTTGCCACAATTCGATTAAACCATATCTGAAATATTTTTATTCCACCAAGGAATCTGCTGAGATTTTTCATACTGAAAGCAATAATAAATGCTATAATTATTACAGGTAACGATGTTGCTATTGCAAAAATCATTGGCAGAAGATATCCAATACTTGATTCTACAGCCATAGGTATAAGCATTCCAAAGTATAATAGACCACTGGTAGGACAGAATGCCATAGCAAACAATATCCCTAAAAGGAATGCTCCAAGTCTGCCTTTGAAGTTATTTGTTTCTGTATTGCCTCCAAATCCAAATCTTGGTAGATGAAGTAAATGCCCAAAGAGCATAAACAATCCTATTACTATTAGAATTGGTCCTATGATAATTTCCCCGAAGTTGCTTACTGTTTCCTGCAATTCAAATGTATCGAGACCTTTTCTTAATATAAAGATAAGGATGAACCCAAGAATAGAATAGGAAAATATTCGGCCAAAAGTATAAAATGCACCTTGAATAAAAACTTTTCTTCTGTGCTCAATATCCTTACTGATAAATCCTACCGCTGTAATATTTGTTGCAAGAGGACAAGGAGAAACTGCTGTCAATAGACCTAGCACAAATGCTGTAACAATAGGAATATTACAGTTGTCCAGTATGTTATTTAGAAAATCTATCATTTTTTCTGGAGTTCTTTGTCTATAATATCCTTTAATCTTTTCTTGAACTCTTCGGGCTGGTTCTTTGCATACTTGAATCCCATTTGAGTAAGGTCTGTTCGTTCATTACCTTTTACTACAAAAAGCGAAGACCAAGAAACTTTATATTCTTTTGCAATTTTCTTTCCTTTAGCAGTTGAAATGTCAATAACAGAAAACTTTATTGAACCATTCTTTATTTCCTTGGCATAAGTTTGCTTAAGAAGTTCATTAGTGTATGTCTCAATACTTAAGCAAGTCGCACAACGTTGCTTTCCATGAAAATACATCACCTCCAAGGTTTGAGACATAGCGAATATAGAACTTATGCATGCAAGAATGAATATAGATAATGTTTTTTTCATAATGCTTACTTTGTTAAAATATCCAACAATTCTTTTTCATTTTTTTGACCACGAGCAACAACCTTACCATCGACAACCAAGGCAGGTAGGGACATTACGTTGTATTGCATTACTTCCACAATGTCATCTATTTTCTCAACTGTGGCTTCAATTTGGTTATTCTTTACTACCTCATCAACTAAAGAGGCGAATTTCTGGTTGCAAGCACATGCGCTTACCAATACTTTAATCTGTTTCATAATTTTATATTATTTAATGATGTTTATAATTCGCAAAACAACGAACATTTACTTTTTTATAAAACCCTCAGTGTAAAGACAAAGAGGGTATGTTTTTTTAAGAAGGGATTGTTTAGATAATAATGCTATTCACAGCACTCATCTTTTTTCTCACAAAGTTGCATGTTGAAGAATTCTGAAAATAATTGCTGAGCATATTCCCAATTTTCACGATTGATACAATACTTTACCTTGGGTGTCTCTATTTCTCCTTGTATCAATCCTACTTCTTTTAATGCAGATAAATGTTGACTCACTGTAGCTTTAGCTATTGGTAATTCTTCGTTAATATCTCCAAAATAGCAAATATCCTGCTCCGCTAAAAATTTCATAATTGCGATTCTTGCAGGATGGCCTAATGCTTTGGCAAACGCAGCCAAAGTTTCAGTCTTTATACAATATTTCTTTTCAGCCATAATGTATGCTTGTTTTAATAATTCGTTTGCAAAATTACGAACAATATTTGAAACAACAAAATTATTTTTCGTAAAATTACGAATATTTTTTATTTTACTGATATTTCAACATGATTATTGTTCAGTATAATTTTGCATATGCTATCTGCTATAAAGATTTGTGACTCTTTTGTAAGTAAAAAAAACATCAAATGCTGGGAAATTAAAACGAAGAGTTAGAAAAATATCTTTTGATGTTACGCTAGCAAAACGAAGAGTTAGAAAAATAAAACGAGATTTTATTTTAGCAAATATTGGATAGACTTTTTTATTAGAGTGTTTTTTTGTATTTTTGCAAAAAATTTGAAAGGATTTTGAAAATACTGGAGTTTGAAAATATTGAAGGGTTTGAGTTTCCTAGTGTTATCACTATAGGAATGTTTGATGGTGTACACAAAGGACACAAACTTATGCTTGAAGAGCTTAAATCTCTGGCAAAGAAAGAGAACTGCAAAAGTGTAGCCATTACTTTTGCCAATCATCCTCGTCTTGTGCTGGATAAAAGCAATGAACACAACCCTATAGAACTGCTTCAGACTTCTAAGGAAAGATTTGCAAAGATTGCAAGTACAGACGTAGATTATCTTATAACTATAAACTTTACAAAAGAATTTGCAAGTCTAAGTCCAAAACAATTCCTAGATGCACTTATTCCAAAAATCAATCCAAAACATCTTCTGCTTGGCTATGACAATAGTTTTGGAAATCCAAACAGCAATGAGTTTAAAGAGATTTGTGCCCAAGGATATTACAAGGACATAAAGATTCATCAAGACAAACAAGGATTGTACGAAGGAGAAATAGAGATTTCTTCCACTGAGGTAAGAAAAGCGTTGAAGGAAGGAAGAGTTTCCATTGCCAATACTATGCTGGAAGAAGAATATTCTATTCATTCAAGTGTAGAAAAAGGTTTTTCCATAGGCAGAACGCTAGGCTTCCCTACTGCAAACATAACAATACCTCAACACAAACTTGTTCCAAAAGATGGTGTCTATGTTACAAGGGTAAAGATAGAAGACAAACTTTACAACAGCGTTACAAACATAGGCTACAGACCAACCTTCCAAGGCAAGAACAAAACCATTGAGACTTTCATTCTGGATTTTCATCAAGACATTTATGCTAAAGAACTCAAATTGTATTTTGTGGACTACCTTAGAGAAGAAAGAGCATTTGACAATGCTGAAGATTTAAAGCATCAAATAGAAAAAGATGTTGAAAATGCAAAAAAGGTTCTTTCTTAGTCTGGTTGCTGTTTTCTTATGTTGTATAGGAGTTTGTCAAAATGATACGTACTCCAATCTGGAAGATGCCTTGAAAAACAAGGAAAGCGTAAAAACCCTCATTCTCAAGAAACAGAAACTGGAAAACTTTCCTATGGAAATACTCGAGTTGGAGAATCTGGAAAGACTTGACATTTCTCGAAACTATATAAAGGAAATACCAAAAGAGATTTCCTCTCTAAAGAAACTTCATTATCTCAATGCTGCACAAAACTATCTTACCTGTCTTCCAAAAGAAATGGCTTCTATGCCTATTGACACTCTTATTCTATGGGACAATATGATAAGAGCCTTTGACGAAAGTTTTATAGATTCCAAGATAAAATACCTTGACCTTAGAGCCATACAAATGACTCGCAAGGAACAGAAAGCAATACTAAGACTTTTCCCAAATGCAAAGGTAAAGAAGGATCATCCTTGCAACTGTGGAGGAAGAAAAGAATAAAACAAGATTATGAAAATAGCAATACTACAGACTCAGATAGAAGACTACAACATAGAACAAAACCTTCAGCACTTCCATTCTCTACTGGAGAAGATAGAAGAAGATACGCAATGGGTTGTTCTTCCAGAGATGTTTCTCACAGGTTTTATCTCCGACACTTCGTATGCAGAACAAAGCAAGAGAGAAGGTCTTAAACTTATGAGAGATTTTGCTCAGTCCAAAGGTATTGCCATAGAAGGTTCTCTTATCATAGAAGAAAACGGAAAGTATCTCAATAGACATTATTTCATTACTAAAGACAAAGAATACTACTACGACAAAGTACATCTATTCTCCTTGTCAAAAGAAGCAGAAGTTTTATCAAAGGGAAAGGAAAGAGATGTGATAGTGGAATATGAAGAAATGAAAATAAAGATGCTTACTTGCTACGATTTAAGATTTCCTTATTCTAGCATGAACAGAGTAAAAGATGATGTACCTATCTATGATTTTCTTGTTTATGTAGCGTCTTGGCCAAAGAGTAGAAGAACTCAATGGCAGACTCTTCTAACTGCTAGAGCAATAGAAAACCAATGTTTTGTTATAGGTGTAAATAGAGAAGGTCTTGACGGAGATAATACAGAATATTCTGGAGACAGTTGTATAATAAATTCCAGAGGAATATTTCTGGAACCTACACACACAGACAATTCTATACAATACTACGACGTTGACACCAATTCATTAACTATTTCCAGAAAGAAGTTTCCTGTATGGAAAGACTGGGACAATATCTAGTCCAAAGCTAGAGTGAGAATCATTTCATCTTGCAGATACCACCCTTTTGTTGTAAGAGTTAGATCCTGTGTCAAAAAGTTTTCTTTCACAAGTTTACTTATCTGCCTAGAGAAATAGGAATAATATTGTGGAAACTTTTCTTTCACATAAGAGTCTTTCAATCCTTTTTTCATTCTGGAAGCAAGCATAACATATTCGTTGTACTTGTCTTTTTCTTCCAGGATTTCTTCTCTTTCTTTTGAAAAGAACTCTCCCCTATTTATTCTTTCTGTATAGGAATATACATCATCTTCGTTCCACATACGAAGACCTTCCTTGTAGGAATGAGCTCCTGCACCTATACCAAGATAATCCTGAAAAGTCCAGTAAGACATATTGTGTCTGGAATGAAATCCTGGCTTAGCGTATGAAGAAGTCTCATAATGATTGTATCCATTTTCCTCCAAAATATCCATTGTCAAGTCCAATTGTTTCAAAGCATCTTCCTCGCTTAACAGAGAGAGTTTTTCTTTCTTCAATAGTCTATCAAGCATAGTTCCTTCTTCCCTCATAAGAGTGTAACAAGAGATATGAGGCAAAGAGTATTCAAGGAAAATTCTCAAGTTTTCTTCCCATGAAGAAAGAGTAGTGTAAGGCAGATTGCTTATAAGGTCTATGGAAATGTTTTCTATATTGTTTTCCAGAATAGTTTCTATAGCCTTTCTTGCGACCAAGGAATTGTGTGAACGATTGATAAGTTTAAGGTCTTTATCATTGAAACTCTGCACACCAAGACTTATCCTGTTTACTCCCAAATCTCTTAATTGCTGAATGTATTCTTTAGTAATATTCTCTGGGTTGGCTTCAAAAGTGATTTCATTGTCTGGATTGAGAGAAAAGTTGCTGTGTATGGATTCAAATATTCTGGCAACATCTTCCACCTTTAGCAAAGAAGGTGTTCCTCCTCCGAAATATATTGTATCTAATCTTCCTTTCAGAAAGTCTTTTCTATGCTCTATCTCCTTAACAAGAGTATCTACATAAACGCTCTTATCAAAAGACTGCGCTATGGAATAGAAATCACAGTAAATACATTTGTGATGACAAAAAGGAATATGTATATATAGTCCAGCCATAGAGATTATTTTCTTTTCTTCGTAGTTTTTGGAAGTTCTATTCTGAATGTAGTACCTTGTCCTATTACAGAAGATTTGACATATATCTTTCCTGTATGATATTCTTCCACTATACGCTTAACAAGAGAAAGTCCCAAACCCCAGCCTCTTTGCTTGGTAGTATAACCTGGCTGGAAGATTTTCTTAAACTGACTCTTTGGCATTCCCTTGCCTGTATCTGCAATATCTATGTAAAGTTTGTTTTCATCTTCTTCTAGAGAAATTGTTATCTTTCCATTGCCTTCCATTGCGTCTATAGCATTCTTGGAAATATTTTCTATAGTCCATTCTATCAAAGAAGAGTTGAATGGAACAACTATTTCTGTGAAAGCATCTATATTGGATTCTATGCTTACTCTCTTTGGTGAACGAGTTGAAAGATAAGAAATAGTAGAAGCTATGACAGGCAGGATATTTTCTTGCTTCAATGTAGGATTGGAGCCTATCTGTGAAAATCTTTTCGATACCGTATTCAGTCTGTCTATATCCTTGTTTATTTCTTCACATGTAGCCTCATTGTCTGGATTCATCTTTAGCAATTCTACCCAAGCCATAAGAGAAGAAATAGGAGTACCAAGCTGATGTGCTGTTTCCTTACCCATTCCTACCCATACAGAATTTTGTTCTGCAAGTTTCATTGCCCTGAAGACCTGAAACATTAAAAATCCAAAGACAACAAACAAAAATACATACAGCAATGGATAGTACTGCAAAAGTGTCAAGGTAAAACTCTTCTGATAGAAAATATATCCATTCTGTACCAAAGGCAAGGAAATCTTTATAGGGTCATGCACAGCAGACATTCTTTCCAAGGTATGTTCTAGATTTTCTGGCCTTACAAGATTTGTATCTATGTTTCCTGCTGCCAAAGCAACCTTCTTGGTAGAGTCTGTAATAACAACTGGAACAGAGATACTGTTGTCTGTTATCTCGGTAAGGAAGTTGTTCATCAACTCATCCATAATGCTTTTAAGGCTTTCATATATGTAGCTCTGGCAATAGTACAACTTGAACTTCATACCATACACCTCATACTCATAAGGAGGATTCTTGCTGAACTTCTTATACAAATCTCCCACCAATGTTTTCTGTCCTGGCTTCAAATCCACATTCTGAGAGAACTGTATATTGTTAAACTCATCTGTAACCACCACAGGAATCATCTTATTGTCCATAAGAATCTTGGTGTAGAACTTAAACTTGGGAGAAGTAAGATCTACATCTTCTGGCTGTGACATTATGATTTTATAAGCCTCTATGAATTGTTCCAATTTTCTCTGTTCTTCTGCAATAGTCTTACCATAAAAGTCTTTGGTCTGTGTGACCATCTCGGCTTTCTTGGAAATAGCTTTAGCCCACAACTCCACCTGCTTCTGTTCCTCATGTCTAAGGGTGTTTATCATCTTGTTTACCTGCCACAAAGTGAAGAATACCACCACAAAGCCTATAAGTATAAGATACCACAAAGTTTTGGGATTTCTAAGGAATTTTTTCATAGTCTGTCTTATAT
>JAGHSX010000144.1 GCA_018065645.1 Candidatus Scybalousia scybalohippi | reverse complement strand
ATTATTAACAGATTTTAATTAACAAGTAATGAAGAAACTATTAACAATTTTGCTTGCTACAGGTTTGTTTGTAGAAGCAAATGCACAGAGTCCTTTTGTTGTTAGCCCAGACAATCTAGAGGGATATGAACTAAGCATATTGGGTGAAGCTATGTCTCAAAACAGACAATATGTAGTTGGAGAAGAACAACAAGGTTTGTTCCCTGTTATATGGGAAACAAGACTAAATGATGTTATAGCAATTGCTGATGCTGACTCTGTTTTTATTGACCCAGCAGAATGGGGCGGAGAAGAAGAAGCTTATTGGGAATATGGAGCAAAAACTGGTACTTTCCATGCAGTTAACAATCAAGGTACAGCTGTAGGTGTTATTACAGGAATGAACACTATTTCTCACCCAATTATGTTTAACTACACAACAAGCGATACTTACACAGTATTGGCAGAACCAGAAGGTGCAGTAGGTTGTGAAGCATATGGTATTTCAGAAGATGGTAGCGTTATTGCTGGTTTCTATTTTGATGAATCTTGGATAGCAAAGGCTTGTATATGGACAAATAATGGACAAACACTTACAGATCTTCCTACTCCAACAGCAGAACAGTTAGGTTTTGAAATAGATTATGCAGAAGCACGTTGGCTTTCTGCAGATGGAAATACTATACTTGGTTTTGTTTCAGATGCAGCAAACGGAGCGTGGGTTGCTGTTCTTTGGATAAAACAAGGTGAAGAATATGTAGTAAATCCTATCTGTGCTCAATACTATCAATCTTGGTCAGGAGAACAAGTAAATCCTTATTCTTTCTTTGAACCAAAGGCTTTGAGTGCTAATGGAGAATGGGTTTCTCTTGTAGTTAGAGATACTTATGACTTCGACTCTTGGGATATACCTGTAACAAAGGCTGCACGTTACAATGTTTTGACAAATACTTTGGAAGTATTGGAAATAGGAGAAGAAACAGAAGCTCCAGAAATGTTTGGTATAGCAGACAATGGAGTAGCAGTAGGACGTAGTGGTATGGTTGGGCCTATGGGTGGCGGCTCTGTTGATGGAGTTATCTGGAATGCAGGCTCTACAGAATTAGAAAAATTGACAGACAGATTTGCTGATGATCCATATACTATGGATATGGCTGCATCTGCTTTGAGTTTTATAACAGCAGATGCTTGCTATGCTATGGGATATTCTTCAACTGAATCTGGAACTCAGACATCTTTTGTAGTACAACTTCAAAATGTAGGTCTTGACGCTGTAAATGTAACAGAAAAAGCTCCTGTAAAAGAAGGTTTGTTTGATATGATGGGACGTAAGCTAAATAGAGCTACAGAATCTGGTATCTACATTCTAAATGGTAAGAAAGTTTACATTAGAAAATAACAATTATTAACAAATAAAAATTTTAAAAGAAATGGCTTATAATCTAAGAAATCGCGACTTTTTAAAGATTATTGATTTTTCTCAAAAAGAACTTCAATATCTTTTAGACCTATCACGTGATTTGAAACGTGCAAAATATACTGGTACAGAACAACCAACTCTACGTGGAAAAAATATCGCTTTGATATTTGAAAAAACATCTACTCGTACTCGTTGTGCTTTTGAATGCGCAGCTCACGATCAAGGTGCTCACGTTACTTACCTAGGACCTACAGGTTCTCAGATAGGTGTTAAAGAATCTATGAAAGATACAGCTAGAGTTCTTTCTCGTATGTTTGATGGTATAGAATACCGTGGTTTTGAACAAACTATCGTTGAAGAATTGGCTGAATACAGCGACGTTCCTGTATGGAATGGTCTTACAAACGAATCTCACCCAACACAAATGCTTGCTGACTTCCTAACAGTTATGGAACACACAAACAAACCACTTAGCGAAGTTACATTTACATACGTTGGAGATAGCCGTTTCAACATGGCTAACTCTTACCTAGCATTTGGTGCTATCATGGGTATGGATATCCGTCTTGTAGCTCCTAAATCTCTTCAACCATCTGCTGAACTTGTTAAGAGATGTGAAGAAATAGCTAAAGAATCAGGCGCAAGAATCGTTATCACAGATGACGTAGAAAAAGGCGTTAAGGGTAGTGACTTCATCGCAACTGACGTATGGGTATCAATGGGTGAACCAGATTCAGTATGGAAAGAAAGAATTGACCTTCTTATGCCTTACCAAGTAAACGCTAAGATGATGGAAATGACAGGAAATCCTAACTGCAAATTTATGCACTGTCTTCCTGCATACCACAACCTAGAAACTAAGGTTGGTAGAGATGTTTACGAAAAATTTGGTGTAAACGGACTAGAAGTAACAGAAGATGTATTTGAAGGAAAGAACAGCATCGTATTTGACGAAGCTGAAAACCGTCTTCATACAATCAAAGCTGTTATGGTTGCAACATTGGGCGAATAATTATTCAACTGATATAAATGAAAAGGAGTTCTCAATTGAGAACTCCTTTTTTTTGTTTTGGAAAACTAAAATGAGTAATAAGTAAATTTTTATTTGATGCTACGAAAATAAAACGAAGAGTTAGCAAAATAAAACGAAGAGTTAGCAAAATAAAACGAAGAGTTAGCAAAATAAAACGAAGAGTTAGCAAAATAAAACGAAGAGTTAAGAAAATAAAACGAAGAGTTATTTTGCTGGGATTTGATGTTTTTTTCGTTAGAAGAAATGAAATAAAAAAATAGAGGATTTTTTTAGGAATCCTCTATTTTGTGTTTTTAAGAAGAGAAATGTCTTCAGCGAAAACTTATCTCAAGAAATATTCTATTGTTGAAACAACTCTAACTTTTAGTTTTAATGGATTTTCAGTTCTCTCTATTTCAAAAGTACCTTGTGAAGCACTCTTGATAGAAGATATCTTGCTGCCAGTATTTGCTGAAAGTTCTTTAGCAGATTTCTTTGCATTTGCTGCAGCTTCTTTCAGCATCTCAGGTTTAAGTTCGTTGATATTAGTGAAATTATACTGAGCGCTTGTAGCATCATAGTAGTCTGACTGACGGATATTGATGCCTTCTTTCAAAAGAGAAGATTGAGCCATTTCCACTTCTCTTATGGCTTTGGCGTTGTCTGATACTATTGTCAAAGACACAGAAGCGTAGTATCTAAATGAGTTCCCAACATAGTTGTTTTCATATTCTGTGTTTTTCTTGTCTGTTATGTTTGGAATGCCAATAGTTACGTCGGATTCTTTCAATCCTTTGGATTTAACAAGAGCCAATATCTTGCTGTTGTTAGCGTCTATTTCGTTCAGTAGTCCCTGCATATCGTTGCCACCAGTAGTGTAAGATATTTTCAAACTGCCGTGGTTGGCATCTACTATCTTTTCAGAAAGTCCTTTTACATAAACTGTTCTGTCTTTGTCTGCAAATGATTTTATACCTTTTCCAATGAGAAAACCACAGATTACCAAACCTATGCAAATCCAAATTGCTTCTGTTTTGAAATTTTTCATTTTGTGTTGGAATTTAAAATTGTTTATGGGTTACTTTAATGTTCTTACACTTTCAGGAGTCCAATGTTCAAGGAAATCTACAACTTTCTTGACATCATATCCTTTGCCTTCTTCCAAGTATGCGGAGTTTTGAATGTGAAGGTATTTGCCTTCGTTGTCCAGTATTACAAAAACAGGAAACCCGAATCTGGCAGGATTGCCAAGCATCTTCATTGCTTCAGGGTTTTTGTGTCCTTTTGAATAGTTGACGTGAATGTATATGAAATTTTTGTCAATTACATTTTTTATGCTGTCATTGGTTGATGCCAGTTCTGCAAATCTCAAACACCAAGGGCACCAGTTTCCTCCTACTTGACAAAGGACGAATTTGTTTTCTTTTTGAGCCTGGCTGATAGCAGTTTTTATTTGCTTAACAGCGTCTATATCTTCGTTGTACACTTTGTTTTGTGCAAAAGAAATATTGCACAAAAACAATGCTAATGCGAAAAATCCAAAAATCTTTTTCATCTGCTTTTTATCTGTTTTTTAGTATTTGCCTGTTGCTATTTTTATCAAGTAGTTTAGGTGCATAAACATAGCTTCCATATCGGCTTCGTTGTTGGCTGGAAGGTATGTTTTAGAATAGTTGAAATACATTCCGTCTCTGGAACCTATTTTTCCCATTTCATTTATGCAACCATTGTTGTCTATACAGTTTATCCAGACTTTTTCGTTGCCCATAGTTCTGTCCTTAGAGATTGTGACCTTAGTCAAATCTATGGAAAGGGTAGTGTGATTGTCATCGTTGTCACCCCAGTTGTAAGAAAGGAATCCATCACCAGAGATAGTGAAATTGTAGTACTGGTGGTTTTTAACAGATGATTCTATTATGTTGCAACTCTCTTGAATCTCTTGAGCTGAAAGAGTGAAGCCTATAGATAAAAACAAGGCTAGGAAAGTTAAAATCTTTTTCATGTTATTTCTATAATTTTATGTTTGCTTGCAAAAGTATAAAAAAAAACTCAAATATGCATAAGTCTATTGATACATTTTGCTAAAACTGTGCCAAGAAGTGTTTTTTAGGAAAATTGCAACACTTTTCCTGAGTGATGTGTCTTACTATTTTAGAAAAATGCCTAAAAATTTGGTGTTGAAAGGAATTATTTGTAAATTTGTAGGTTGAATTGGAGTATAGTTTCTATACGAAAAAGACGTAAAAAGCGAATAATAAAAAAATAAATACATAATATGAAAAAATTAGCATTGCTTTTAATCAGTAGTGTGCTGAGTATTGCGACATTAGTTGCGCAACCAACACTGCTAGGACATGCAACATTTGAATCAGGTTTGCCATCTGGTTGGACCGTGAACTCTTCAAATGCTGCGGTTTCAAATTTGATTGCCTCTACGGGTAGCAAGTCTATGCGTATGCAACCAAGCTCAACAGGAGAAGTCTATTTGACCTCACCAACCTACACTATTACCGCCAATTCTGAAGTAAGAATGGAATTTTCTCATATTCCTATTCTGAAAAATTCAGATTCTTATGCAGGTAAACTTCAGATAAAAGTAGGAAATGGTGAATGGACTGACTTGTCTAATGGAGGTAACTCACGTACATCTCCAGGTGATTTGGACGTGACCTATGGTAGTGGCGACACATGGAGCAGTACATTCCATGGTTTTTCTGTATATTATTTCTGGCAGAATTATTTTGGAACAGATGCAATTTCTCTGACAGATTTACAGACATATCTGACAGATGAGACCAGCTCATATTATGGCATAGTTTCTTGGAGAAATGCAGTCTTTTATTTGCACCACAAGATTGAAACAGGTACAAGTTTCCAGGTAAGATTTGTTATTCCACAATATACAACTGCATTGGCCAACTCATTCAGTGCAGGTTGGTTTATTGATGATATTCGTTTCTATGTGGCATCAAATCCTGGAGATGAAGTCAGAGTTCCACAGATAGCAAACAAACTTGTATATCCAAACTTGTTGGAATATCCTAACTGTGCAGATGCAGAAGTTACTTTTGATTTGAGAGATAATAATGGCGCATTGTCAACAATAGCAGATTCTTTGTACGTAGAGTATTATACAGAGGGAGATCCAACACTAAGAACAACATTGTTTACACATACTACAGGAACATTATATTCAGCATATATTCCTTTTGCGGGAGTTGATTCAGTCGTTTACTGGAGAGCAGTAATCAATGACCATAAAAACAACAGACTTACCTTCCCATTCTGTTATGGTAGGTACAACAAGTTTAAATCTATCAGACCTTATGTAGGAAACAATACTGTTGTAACATCTGGTACATCTTCTCAGACTGTTGTGATAAACACCAGTATGAATAGAGCAAAATACCAAATGAGATACAAGGCTCAGGAATTGAGAGCTGCGGGCTTTGGTCCTGGAAGAATAGCAGGTATTTCTATGAATCTGGTAGAAGCTGCTGCAGGAACATTGCTTTCAAACTTCAAGATTTCTGTTAAACAGGTTCAGACAGATCACGTTCTTGACACATTCAATCCAGAAGATGGTATGGAAACTGTCTTCAGTGAAACTTCATACGTGGTTCCTTCTACAGGCTGGACTTATTTTGAGTTTGATCCAGGATATAACTTTACTTGGGACGGAAAGAGTGACATACTTATCTCTACTTGTTATCAAGATAAGACTGGTGGTGGTACTACAAAGGTTGAGACATATTCATCTTCACAATCTGTTTTGAAGTATGAAACAGCTACAGCCATGGTCGATGCTTGTTTGACAAACTTTGATGTCAACAGCCCTTACTTGAACTACAAGCCAAATCTAAAGTTCAATTTCGTCAACACATGTTTCTTCAACTTTGATGCTGCGGTTTCTGAATACAAGATTCTTAAACCAGACAATGCTATTACTTGTACAGAGACAATGCCTACAACAGCATTTTGTACAGAAGGAACTCCAGCAGAATTGAAAGTTAACTTGAGAAACGATGGTACAGATGTATTGCACAGAATATTGGTCTCTTGGATGCTAGATGACAATACAGCTTTGACAGGTTCAAATACATGGTATGGTTCTTTACAACCAAATGACTCAGTTGCATTCACTATCACATCAAACTTCCTTCCATCTGCAGGACAACACAATCTAAAGATTTGGACACAGATGGTAGACGCTGATACAATAGATTGGAACTATGCAAACGATACTGCTTCATTCAATCTTATTGTTTCTTCAGGTGCAATGAATGGAACATACGCAATAGGTGGAAATGTTGCTGGTGTTTCTCAAGCAAAGACATTTGCAAACTTTGAAGATGCATTCTTGATGATGATAAACAGTGGAGTCAATGGACCTGTTACATTCAAAGTTAAGAGTGTTGCTGGCGCAGATGCTTATGCTAACCCATTGGATGTAACAAATGTTTACAGAGATCCAATAGTGTTCCCAAGCTGTGTTACAGGAATCAGTGCAACAAATACGGTTACATTTGAAAGTGCAACACCTAATACTCCTGCAGTATTCTGCGTTGATACACTAAATATACCTGCATTTACACTTAATGGTGTTCACAATCTTATCTTTAAAAATTTGGCTTTCCACAGAGGTTCTTCAAGCTCTGTTGTTAAGTTGAGTGACCTAAGTTCAAACATCAAGTTCGTCGGTTGTACATTTGAAGATGAATTGGTAAATATGACCAATGTTAATACTTCAAATATTAGACTAGTAGATATAGGCGCTGCAAACAATGTAACTATTGATAGTTGTTCTTTCAAAACATTGTCTACAGCTTCAGTATATGTTAAAGGTCTTTCTCCAGAAAATACAACAAGAGGTATAGTTGTCAAAAATTCTTTGTTTGAAATAACTAAAGACGAAGGTCTGGCAGCAATAACAGACAATGCAATCTTTGCACAATACAATGTTGGTTTGGTTTTAGAAAACAATACATTTATAACAAATCTTCCAGAGGCAACATCTTCTTCTTTGTCTGAAGTAAAATATGCTGTTAACCTACAAAATGTAGATTCTGTTTCTGCAACAAGAAACCGTTTTGAATTGTTAGGTACAAGTGGTTTGTCTATGTCTGCAATTACAAACTCTACAATAGCAAACAATATGATAAGTGTTAACCATACAGCATCAGCTACAGCATCAGATTATCTTTGCTATGGTTTGAGATTGTTGTCTGGTAACAACAACAAAGTTGTATATAATAATGTATATGGTACAGCTCTTGTTTCTTATGGAAAGAGATTTGTTGGTATCGGTCTTGGAACAACAGGACAGTCAACAGTAGGAAACATTGCTAAGAATAATATAGTAGTTGTTGATGGTTACGGATACAATATGGCTTTGACTCCATCTCAAGGAACATCTTCACAAAGTTTTGCTTTGTCAAACAACTTGTATTACAAAACATCTTCTGTTACATCTATGCAGATGATGTCTTACAATGGAGCAAACAACACTACTTTGACTCAATGGCAGTCATTCACATCTGAAACATCTTCATACTATGACCAAGACCCTGTGTTCAACGCTTGGAACAATCTTAATACAACAAATACCTTCCTTTGTGAAAAAGGTGTTAGTATTCCTGGTGTAACAACAGACTTTTACAATAGTGCAAGACCTTCAACCAATCCTTGTATCGGTGCCAGAGAATTTACTCCTCCTATGAGTAATGTCTTTGTTATGTCTACAGGTATCCTTTCAGGAAACTTTGACGGTGTTGACACATACACAGCTTGTGACTTGGGATCAGAATCAGTATTTGTTACTTTCAAAAACTTAAGTACAGACACTATCCCAGCAAGTTCTTCAATATTCAAATACAAAGTTAACAATGGATCGACTTCTACTGCAACTTTGACTTATCCAATTCTTCCAGATTCTATATACACTTACACATTCCCTGCACAATATAACTTTGCTTCACAAGGAAACAACGATACAGAATTTACATTAAGAGCATGGTCTGCAATTGCAGCCGATACAATCCACAACAACGATACTGCAACAGCACACATCGTTTCATTGTATCAATTGTCTCCAATGCCAACACAAACACAAAATGTGGCTTATGGTACAGCAGGAAACTTGGTAGTTTCTTCTTCAGACAGTATATACTGGTACATAAATATGGATGATGAAGAACCTGTATTGAAAGGATCTGCTTTCCAAACAGAGACATTGTATCAGGATACAACATTCTATTTCTCTCGTAAATCAGAAATACCTGTATTGAAAATATCAGAAGTCCAACTTTCAAAAGCAAACACAGCAGCAGGTTTAACACAAAATCTTCCTTCATGGGTTTCTGCTAATGGTGTTGTAGAAATATCAAACTTCGGTAATGGAGATATAAATCTAGGTGGATACAAATTGTATGTAACAAAAGCCAGCGGTTCAGCAACAGAGTTGCCAACAACTGGATCAAATGTTAAGTCATATATATTCCCAGCAAACTACGTTCTTAAAGCTGGAAGACAGGTTTCTCTTCTATTTGCAAACTCAGTTTCTGCTCCAGACTCAGTTGCATTAGCAACATCTATCTCTGGAACTTTCTTGACTCAAACTGCAAAGCAAGGTGTAATTCTTGCAGATGCTCAAGACAATGTTGTTGATGCTGTTGCAATGAATGGTGCAACATTCGCTACAGGAGCAAATATTCCAACATCTGTTTGGTCTAGTGCTGCATCTACATTGACTACAACAGGTAGTGCAGGTATATTTAGAACAGCTATGGGCTCAACAGCTGCTGCTTGGCAAGTAGCTTCCGCTTCAAACTATATGACAATAGGCGAGTATCCATCATCTTTGACACAATATTATGACAATGGTTGTTATGGCGACAAAGCAGCATTCAATGTTATAATTACAGGTGCCCCAACACACGATGTTGCTTTGACAGATTTGTATATAAATCTGCATTTGGATGAGGAATCATCATGTGCTATGGGTAATGAGGAACTTGTATTGCAGTTAACAAATTCAGGTATATCAGCTACAACAGGAAATGTTCCATTGGTATGTAAGGTTTATGAAAACAATGTACTTGTTAATACATTTACAGAAAACCTAACACAAATACTTAACCCATTTGATACTATTTATTATGGTTTCAACACACCTGTAGATATGACAGCTTTGACAGCATCAAAATCATATCATATCCAAGTTTATGTTGATTTGGCTTCAGAAACAATTACATTTAATGATACAATTGCATTAGATTTTACTTCTTTGGTAACACCTCCTGCTCCAACAATATCTGACACAACTATTGATTACGCAACAACTGCAACATTGACACCATCAACATCTGATATAGTTGTGTGGTATGAAAATGATAATACAATAGAAGAATTGGGTAGAGGTACTTATACAACTCCAGTTCTATATGAAACTACAACCTACTATGCATCTACTTTACTTCAAACAAATGAAGATGCAATTTTAGGAAATGGAACAATAACAAACGCAGCAACAAATTCTGGTTATCCATCTCCATTTAATAGTAAGAAGAAAAATCTAAAAGAACAATATCTTCTTAGAGCAAGTGATTTGACACAAGCAGGAGTAGAAGCAGGTAATATCAATAGTTTGTCATTCAATATTTCTGCAGTAACACTAGGTAGTGGCCAGACAAAAGTAAGTTTGACAAACTACAATGTTAAGATGGGAAATACAACAGAACAAGCTCTTTCAACATGGTTGACAGGTTTGACAACTGTTTACAATATTGATACTATAAATCTTCTTCCAGCCAATACGGGTTGGTACACTTTGAACTTTAATACTCCATTCTATTGGGACGGAGAATCAAATATTGTTGTGGAAATCTCAATGAAGACTCCAGTAGAAAGTTCAAGTGTTAAAACATTTATGACTCCTACAGATTACAAGGCTGCTATTTCTTACCGTCACTCAACTACAGATGCTGCAACATGGACAGGTGCTCCATCATCAAAATATGACAGTATTCCAAACATGAAACTGAATATAGATAAGTTTGGATGTTCTAGTGAAAGACAGCCTGTAGTAGTTACAGTGGAAGATGCTCCATCTTGTGAGGTAGGTTTGGAAGCATTTACAGCTCCAACTGATGAAATAGTTATGTCAGGAATTTTCCTTCCAATTGAGGTAGCAATTAAGAACTATGGTACATCTACACTTACAGATGCAACAATACATTGGAGTGTAAATGGTGTAGATCAAACTCCTTACTCATGGACTGGTTCTTTGGCAGCAGGCGCAGAGGAAAATGTTCAGATAGGAACCTATTCATTTGTTTCTGGTGCTATAGAACTTGTAGCTTATGTTGAAAAAGATTGTGACAACTTTGCAAGCAACGATACAGTTTATACAAACTTCTCTGCTTGTTTGGGTAATAATGCTGGCGTAGCAGAATATTCAGTATCACCTACAGACCCAACTGCAGATTTCTCTTCTTTTGCAGAGATAATTTCTGCGCTAGAAGTTTCAGGTGTTTGTGGCCCTATAATATTTAACTTAGGTGCTGGAACATACAATGAACAGATTGTTATTCCAGAGATAAGTGGTACTTCAGAGGAAAACACAATTACATTCAGAGGCACAGCAGGAACAAAACCTGTATTGTCTTACAATGGAACAACAGGCGCTTCATTTGAAACTCTAGTTCTTGAAAATGCAAAACATGTTTACTTTGAAAATGTAGAAATATCAGCAGCAGCTGCAACACATCCTACAGTTGTTAAAGTTATAGGAACAGAAGATATCAAGTTTGAAAATACAAAATTTACTTCTTTAAGCGAAACTGCAACAACATTGGTAAGTCTTGAAGGCCAAAACTTAAATACACTATTTGTTCAAGATACATTCTCTAGAGCTAAGTATATGATAGTTTCTGCTGCAATGCCAGAAGATAGCATACCAGCAAATCTATCTGTTACAAATTGTTTCTTCAATACATTTACAACAGGTGCTACAATACTTAACTCATACGAAAATGTAACTATAGCAAACAATAAATATAGAGCATATGATGCTACAATAGAAGGTACAGCTATTTCATTCAACAATGTTTCTGGTGTTGCTTCTATTACAGGCAATGATATATTTGTAACAAATGGTACAAAAGCTAGAACAGGTATCAATGTTAAGCGTTCAAGCTTTACAATGATGGATCCTCTTATGATTTACAACAATGCTGTTGCTGTAAATGGTATTACAGGTTCTACTGCTATAGCTTCTATCGGTATAGATGTTGATAGTACTTCATTTGCTTATCTATATTTCAATAGTGTAAGACTAAAACCAAGTACAAATTCACAGGCTTCTGTATCTATGAGAGTAGGTGCTCAAGCAAATAATGTAATAGTAAGAAATAACAACTTTGAAAATGCTGGTAAAGGTTTTGCATACTATGTAAATTCTACTTCAGCAGTTACTCTATCAAACAATAATAACTATTATGTAACAGGAACTAAGTTCGCATATTGGGGTGCAAACATTGCCTCTTTGGATGCTTTGCAGACAGCAAATTCTATGGATGGAGCTTCTGTTAGCGTTGTCAGCCCATTTGAATCAGACTCATTGCTTAAGATTCAGTATCCAACAGATATCGTTTATGGTGCAGAACCTATAGAAGAGATATCTATAGATATTGAAGGAAATCCTCGTCCAGTTTCTCCTCACCCAACAATGGGAGCTTACGAGTATGTATTCCCTAACTATGATGCAGGTATTACAGAAATTATTTCACCTGTTAATTCAGTATCATATATAGAAGGAGATCCTATCAATGTTTCTGCAGTTGTTAAGAACTTTGGTTCTTATAGTTTTAATCAGATTTCTGTTGTTGCAAATCTTAAGAGTTCTGCAACAGGAACTGTTCTTCAAACAATAACAGGACAATACAATCAAACTCTTGTTTCTTTGGATGAGATAACATATGCTTCATTCAATGGAACATTCACTCCACCTTTGAATACTCCTCCAACAGACTCTTTGTATGTAGAAGTTTACACAATTCTAAATGGAGATACAGTTCATTACAATGATACAGCTTCTGTTAATATAAAAGTTATTCCAGCATATAACATATATGTACAAAAGACAAATCCTATAACAGAGCGTTGTAATTTGTACAATGTACAAATAAGTGCCGTTATTCAAAACAAGGGTGAAAAGGTTATAGATAACACAAATCCAGTACATATCACTTACGAGGTTGAGGGAAGACCTGATATGTCAGTAACAGAACAGATAGTATTCCCATATATGGACCCAGAACTTGGAGAAGTTCAGTCTTTACAAAAGAATGCTACTATGACATATGTCTTCAACCAAACT
This sequence comes from Candidatus Scybalousia scybalohippi, assembly GCA_018065645.1. Classification (GTDB taxonomy): domain Bacteria; phylum Bacteroidota; class Bacteroidia; order Bacteroidales; family P3; genus Scybalousia_A; species Scybalousia_A scybalohippi. Next base: position 3,870 of record JAGHSX010000144.1, on the reverse strand, counting down.
TCAAACTTCTATCCATTAGGAAATGCTGATACAACATGGAAAGTTAGAACATATACTACATTTGATCTAGACCATATGCCATCTGGTTCAAATAGTAATGATACTTCAGCATACATAACTATCACTTCTCGCCGTTCTCCAAATCCTCCTATTACATATAATGATACTATCTATTATGGAACATATGGACACCCACATGCAGAACAAGATGCTAGTCTTCCAATAAAGTGGTTCTACAATGCAACAGATCCTGAACCATTCTATGCTCCATCAAACTACAATAGCTCTAAAATATATACAACTCCTGCTAGAGTATTCCACGATAGTACATTCTATCTAAGAGTTAATTTGTCTGGAACATATGCTTGTGAAAGTGCATATGAACCTGTAAGTATTATAGTAAGAGACCGTGCTCCTGTGGATATGGCTGCTCTTAATATTACAGCTCCACTTTCAGGTTTGGTATATACAGAAGAAGATACTATTATGGTGAAACTTGTAAACTATGGTACACAGGCTGCAACAAACTTTAATGTTACATATAGCATAGTCCCAACGACTCCTGCAGATGCAACACCAGTTGAGGTTACAGAAACATGTACAGATGTTGTTCAACCAGATGAAGAATATGTTTACAAGTTTACTACACTTGCGGATATGTCTGATGCAAGTAAGACATACAAAATAAGAGCTTGGGTAAAAGCAACTGGAGACGTTACAGAACTTAATGATACAACATTGTCTGTAGTTAATGTTAAGCCATTGAATGGAAAGACTATTTACCCAACAGCATCTGTTACTAATGGAGAATCTCTTGATATAGTAAGAGTCCAGATGGGAACAGTCGACAATGCTTCTATAGCAGGCTCTGATACATACTCTAACTTTACAGAATCTATAGACCCAATAGTTGTTTACAAAGGAACAACAGATTCTCTTATAGTTTACAATGAGAAAGCACCTGCAATGGAGATTTCAGAAATTCCTGATGGTTGGATGAAGGTTTATATTGACTGGAATAGAGATGGCGTGTTTGATACTATTTCTGAAATAGTTTATTCAGATACTGTTCGCCCAGACCAATCAATAAATAGAATTGCTGTCAATATCCCAGCAAACAATATTAGTGGAAAGACTCGTATGCGTATAATGTTGGCACAGGGTGACAATAAACACGAATTTATCGCTTCTACTGCATTGCCTAAGGGAGAGATAGAAGACTATATGCTTAACATTAGACCTATAGAACAAACTAATGGACAATTGCTAAGATTTGAATCTCCAGAGAAGTTTGTTTCTCAGCAATCACAGCCTATAAAGGTTAGATTGAGAAATGCAGGTAAAAATGATTTGTCGAATGCAACAATAACTTGGACTTTGAATGGAGGATTACCTCAGTCATTCAACTGGACTGGCAATCTTTCTACTTCACAAATTCAAGATGTTACTTTGTCAAATGCTGTTAACCTTGAATATGGAAACAACTCTATCCACGTAGAACTTTCAGTTGCTGGCGATAATTGTGCAGTAGATGATACTTTGGACATGAATGTATTCTTGTTTAAGAAATATACAGTATCATACGAGGATAACTTTGATGGATTGACACAATCTGAAGACTACTACCCATATGAACTTAACCCAACACAGCCAACAAACTGCTGGCAAATGGGAACACCTGGCGATTCAAATACTGTAATTACTTCTGCTTATTCAGAACCTAATTGTTGGAAAACAAATATCAATGGTAAGTATCCAAAGAACAATAAAAGTATACTTTACTCTCCAGTATTTGATATAGAACTTATCAAGCCAGATACTCTTGCATTTATGATGAGAAAGGCTTTAGGCTCAGCACACGTTACTGTTGAATATTCTGACTATAGAGGCGCTTGGCAAAGACTGGGTTCTTATGGAACAGGAAACGATGCCGATACAAACGGATACAACTGGTACAATAGTGAAGGTGGTTTCACTGGTAGCAACAACGCTTGGCAACAGGTTTACTATTCATTGGATCATTTGTTGACAAATATGGGTACAACACTTCAATTGCGTTTTATCTTTGAATCAGGAAATGCTAATCCAACAGAAGGTATAGCTATAGACAATATAGAACTTCGTAGAGGTTTGAGACCAGTTGATGCAGGTGTTACAGCTATACAAATGACTCCGACAGCATTGCCAAACTATGGTTCATTGTTCTATCCACAAGTAACAATTCACAACTATGGTACAGCTGATTTGACAGCAGTCAAGGTATGTTATATGTCAGAAGATATGCATATCCCAACATGTGAAGATGTTTATATGGCTGAAGATCCTATCATACCAGGAGGAGATTATATCTACACATTTGAATCTGGTCACTACCTAGATGTATCAATGCCAGATCCATTTGCTCTAACAGCATTCACTCGTATAAATCAAGACCTTTACCAAGACAATGATACAACTTCTATTTCTGTGGTAATAGGACCTTTGGAAAAAGATGCTGCTATCGTAGCTATAGAATCTCCAACTACACAGATCGTATCTAATGATGATATAATCATAGGTATCCGTGTTCGTAACTATGGTTTACAACCTATCACAGAACTTCCAGTAGCATACTCTGTATCTGGTGGAGCTTTGGTTAATGAAGTGATTTCATTCAATCCTCCTCTATACAATGGAGATGAATATGTATACAGATTCAACCAAACATATCATGCTTCTTATGGTACTGTAAACCTAAAGACTTGGGTTGGATTAGAGGGTGACTATTATCACGATAACGATACATTATACAAACGACTTGAAGGTACAAACTACACTAAAGACTTGGAAGCAAAATATATCACAATAGACGATGCTGATCCAAATAAACTTGGTGTTCAGTTGGCATTCATGAACCGTAGTTCTGTAGGTGTTGGTGATATTACAGTTGGTTACTATCTTGACGGAGATATGTCAACAAAGGTTGAAGAAACATATCGTGCTGGCTCAACTCTTACAGCAGGCGAGATGGGTTATCATATGTTTAGAGCAACTCTTCCAAGAAGGGTATACACTAATATCTGCGCTTACGTATCAACAGCAACAGAGGTCAACAGAAGCAACGACACTACTTGTGCATTGTATATGGGATATAGAGATGGTGTCGCAGACAGTATCTTTATTGAACAGACTGTTGAAGAAACTTGCTTGATACAGTTGGTTGGTCACAATGCTGGTACACTTGGCGGTGCTACTACAGTTAGAGCAAACTTGGTTGTTGATGGAGACTGGAACAATGTTATCAGAGAAACATTCACTTGGAACTATGACGAACCAAATCCAGAAATTAGAGAATATATGACATTCTCTTATCGTATTCCAAAATCTGAAAATGGACGATACAATGTTTTGGCTTGGATAGAATATCCTGCAGATGCAGCTCATTGGAATGATACAACAACTGCTTACCAAGTTAAGTCATACGTTGGATTGGATGAGGTAGAAAATGGTGAAAGTGGATTTGTTTTGGAACAAAATTCTCCAAATCCTGTTAATGACCAGACAACAATTGGTTTCACTCTACCAACTTCAGGTAATATTCAGTTCTATGTAACTAACACTATAGGACAAGTAATCTACACAATGGAATCTTCTTATAGCGAAGGACACCACAATATAGACTTCGATGCAAGCAAACTTGAAGAAGGCGTTTACTACTATGTAATGACCTTCAATGGAGAAAAGCAGATGAAGAAGATGATTATTGTTAGATAACAGGAATATTTAAACTCTTATTAAAAAAAAGAAGGACTGAAAAGTGTCAGTCCTTCTTTTTTTTATTATATTTGCAAAATCAATAATAATTAAATTTATAAAATCTATGAAGAAAGT
>JAGHSX010000049.1 GCA_018065645.1 Candidatus Scybalousia scybalohippi | reverse complement strand
TATTGGAAATAAAAGATAAATACTATAAAAAAAGCCTCGCTACATAGTAGCAAGGCCTTTCAACAAATAATTTTATTATGAAAAAGTTTTAATTATTCACCTTTTTCCATTTGTTCTTTCAATGAAGCAAGAACGTCTATGTCACCAAGAGTTGTTTTTTCTAGAACTTGGTTAACTTTCTTTGCAGGAGCGTCTTTTTTCTTAGCAGCAACTTCTTCTTCCTGTCTCCAAGTACGAGCGTGAGAAAGAACGATACGTTTAGCTTCTTTAGAGAACTCTATAACTTTGAAGTTAAGTTTTTCGTCAACTTTAGCAGCTGATTTGTCTTCCTTAACTAGTTGTCCCTTTGGACAGAAACCGTCGATTCCGTAAGGTAGGTTAACGATAGCACCACTCTTTTCGTTGATAGAAGTGATTGTACCTTCGTGTTCAGAACCTATTGTGAATACTGTTTCAAATACATCCCAAGGATTCTCTTCTAGTTGTTTGTGACCAAGAGAAAGTCTTCTGTTTTCAGCATCTACTTCAAGAACGATAACTTCGATCTTTTCACCAATCTTAGTGAATTCAGCTGGGTGTTTGATCTTCTTGCTCCAAGAAAGGTCTGAAATGTGGATAAGTCCATCTATACCTTCTTCAAGTTCAACGAAGATACCGAAGTTTGTGAAGTTTCTAACTGTAGCAGTATGTTTGCTGTTTACAGGATATTTTTCAGCTATGCCAATCCATGGGTCTGGAACAAGTTGTTTGATACCCAAAGACATTTTTCTTTCTTCTCTGTCAAGAGTGATGATAACTGCATCAACTTCGTCACCAACTTTAAGGAATTCGTGAGCTGTTCTTAGGTGTTGGCTCCAAGACATTTCTGTAACGTGGATAAGACCTTCAACGCCTGCGCTTATTTCAACGAATGCACCGTAGTCAGCGATAACAACAACTTTACCTCTTACTTTGTCACCAACCTTTAGGTTTGGATCAAGTTGATCCCATGGGTGAGGAGTAAGTTGTTTCAAACCAAGAGCGATACGTTTTTTAGCTTCATCAAATTCAAGGATAACAACCTTGATTTTTTCATCAAGTTTAACGATTTCTTCTGGGTGATTGATTCTACCCCAAGAAAGATCTGTGATGTGGATAAGACCGTCAACACCACCAAGGTCAACGAATACACCGTAAGAAGTGATGTTCTTAACGATTCCTTCAAGAACTTGACCTTTTTCAAGGTGAGAAATGATTTCAGCTTTTTGTGCTTCGATTTCGTCTTCGATCAAAGCTTTATGTGAAACAACTATGTTCTTGTATTCATTGTTGATTTTAACAACTTTGAATTCCATAGTTTTGTCAACGAATACGTCGTAATCTCTAATAGGTTTAACGTCGATTTGAGAACCTGGAAGGAATGCTTCAATACCGAATACGTCAACGATAAGACCACCTTTAGTTCTTGATTTAACGTAACCTTTGATGATTTCGCCACTTTCGTATGCCTCGTTAACTCTATCCCAAGATTTAAGGATACGAGCTTTCTTGTGAGACATAAGAACTTGACCATTAGAATCTTCTTTGTTGTCAATGAAAACTTCAACTGTATCTCCAGCTTTCAAATCTGGGTTGTAACGGAACTCAGTTGATGGGATAATACCATCTGATTTGAAACCTATGTTAACAACAACTTCTCTGTCGTTAACAGAAACAACTGTACCTTCTGCAACTTGACCATTGCCTATTTGACTGAATGTTTTGTCATAAGCACTTTCAAGTCTTTCTTTTTCTTCTTTACCGTAAACTTCGTCAGTCTTTCCTAATGAAGACCAGTCAAAATCAGCCAATGGCTGAATGTTTTTTGTTTCTCTCATAGAAACTATTTTTTGATTTTCTTTGTATCAAGCGCTTACCCACTTGAGGATTAAACATAAACTACTTCCCAGAAGCCAAACGAAAGTGATAAGCCTTTCCATTCTTCTAAGAGTTTGCAAAAATATAAAAAAAATCTCATTTACAAATAATTTGAAATCAAAAAAATAGAAATTAGGTGTTTTTTTTGTACTTTTGCCAAAGTAAAATAAAAACCTTTTAACAAAATATATTGTAAATAAAATATTCATGGAATCGTTTATTCAGGATTTAGCCGTATTGCTTATACTGGGTTGTGCATTTAGTCTTTTGTGTAAATGGCTTAAACAACCGGTTGTGCTTGGCTATATAATAGCAGGATTTATTGCAGGTCCTCATTTTACTTTTTTTCAAACTGTAAATCCAGATAATATCAAAATATGGGCAGATATTGGTGTGATATTCCTTTTGTTTGGTATGGGGTTGGAGTTTTCTTTCAAAAAGCTGTTTACTATAGGCAAGGTAGGAGGAATAGCTGTTGGTGTGGAAGTGATTTGTCTAAGTTTGTTAGGTTTTATTGTCGGAAAGTTGATTGGCTGGGATACAGGGGATAGTCTCTTGTTAGGAGGTATGCTTATAATGTCTTCTACGGCTATTGTCTTCAAAGCCTTTTCTGATTTGGGATTGCAAAAGGAAAAGTTTGCGAGCATAGTCTTTGGAATCTTGGTGTTTGAAGATTTGTTTGCCATTATACTTATGGTGATAGTTTCCACTCTTGGCGTAAGTAAACAATTTGAAGGTACTCAATTGTTATGGGTTATAATGAAATTGATATTCTTCCTTGTCGTATGGATAGTTTGTGGTATATACTTGATTCCTACAATACTTAAAAAGGTAAGAAAGCATTTGAATGAAGAGACCTTGTTGCTACTTTCTATGGCATTGTGCTTGGGAATGGTAGTATTTGCACAGACAGTTGGTTTTTCTTCAGCTTTGGGCGCTTTCATAATGGGCTCTTTACTTGCAGAAACTCTTGAGGCTGAAAAGATAGAAAAAGTTATTGCGCCTATAAAAGATTTTTTTGGAGCAATTTTCTTCGTATCTGTCGGAATGATGGTTGATTTGCAAATCTTAGCACAAAACTTTTCTACCGTAGTAGTGATTGCCATAGCATCCATATTGGGAAAAATGATATTTACAACAATGGGAGTCCGTCTGGCAGGAGAGAATATGAAAACAGCCATGCAGTCTGGTTTCTCACTTGCGCAGATGGGTGAGTTCTCATTTATTGTCGCAAGTTTGGGTATGTCTATGGGAATAGTTTCTCCAACTGTTTATCCTGTTGTTATAGCCGTTTCAGTCATTACAACATTTACTACTCCTTATTGCATAAAGTTGGCAGAGCCTGCATACAGGGTTGTAGAAGCTGTTGTTCCAAACAAGTGGGCTAGAATATTGTATCCAAACAGGACAGAGAACGAAACTTTGAATACTTCTTCTGAATGGAGACAATTTGTTGTAGGTTACTTCAAAAGATTGTCAACATATGTTATTATATGTATAGCTATACTTTCTCTTTCATTTACTCTAGGTATGCGTTTTGCAACTACTGGAGAACATCAGTTGGTAAAGAAGATAATATTCTCTGTAGCAACAATATCTATGCTCGCAATATTTATACGTCCTATGATACACAACCAAGGAAAACATGCAAATCTTTTCCTTTCATTGTGGGCATCAGATCCTAACAACAGATTTATACTTTCGTTCTTTGTAGTTATAAGATATGTTATTGCCTTTATATTGCTGATTGTTGTCATCAATCGTTATTGGGCTATGCCTTTCTATCTTGTTGTAATATTGGCAGGAGTGTTCTTCGCTATAATATTCCAATCAAAGAAACTATTGCGTTTTTATTGGTCTGTAGAATCAAGATTTGTCAAGAATTTCAATGCCAGACAAATTATGCAACAAAGAAATGAATCACAAGGCAGTATGAATGAATTGAATAATCTGCATTGGATAGACAGCAATATGAATATTTCTCCATTCCAGTTGACAGAGGACTCAGAACTTGACGGAGAAATACTGAAGAATCTTAACTTTAGAAAGAAATATAATGTGCTTATTGTGTCTGTGCAAAGAGCAGGAAAGCAATATGATTTTCCAGACGGAGATTTTCAGTTGAGAAAGAACGATACACTTCTTCTTTTGGGATCATTGCCAAGTCTAAGGTCTTTGGATTTGGATTATGAGACTATGGTAATGCAGTATAATGAAGTTCAGACACTAAATGATTTTAATATTCAGCAAACCAACAATCCAAATTCTAAGATTCATTGTTTGACATTTATTATAGACAAGGATTCTGAGTGGGTAGGTAATTCCCTTATAGATTCTTCTTTGATGAAAGATAAATGTATGGTTATAGCCATAGAAAGAAATGATGCACCTATAGTAAACCCTTCTTCTCATGTTATTTTCCAGGAGAATGACTTAGTATGGGTAATGGGTGAAAAGAAAATCTTATACAAACTTTTGGAGAAGAATTATTTTAATTAACCGATAAAAGAAAAATAACTCTTCGTTTTAGAAAAATAAAACGAAGAGTTACGCCAGCGAAACGAAGAGTTAGAAAAATAAAACGAAGAGTTTTTTAGATAGGATAAATAAAAACCCGAAAGTCTTTTGAACTTTCGGGTTTAAATTATTTATGTTTGTGTTGATTACTTGCTTGTACGTTTTACAGCGGTATTTGTCATAATGTATCCACAATCCATTCCCCACATAGGAACGTGAAGTTCTGAACGGAATACCAGAGGAGAACTTTCTATAATGTTGCTGAATGTGAAATTGAATGTGTAGTCATTACGTTCATAAGTGTTTGGGTCAACTTGAAGACTGCCATCTTCTTGTAGTGTTGCAGTTGTGTTGTAGTAAGTTATACTATCATTTCCTATTTTTACAACACTAAGAATACTATATTTGCCTTCAACATCAGTTTTTTCTATTTCAAGACGACCATATTTAGGATTTTCTGTCTTTCCTGTCATTTGAGAGTAGTATTCATTTGAGAACCATGTACCATCAACTGAAAGACTATCTGTTATGATGGTGATGTCATAAACTCCGACAAAAGAAAATGTTTGTCCTTCATTACCACCATTTCCTGTATTTCCAGGATTGGTTGTTCCAGGTCTTTCTCTGTCGTTTTCATCTTCAACACAAGAAACCATACATAAGCCTAAAGCAATAAGCATCATAGGCAATAATCTGCGAAATGTTTTTTTCATAGGTGTAAAGTTGTTTAGTTTTTAAATTATTCTTGAGGAATGTTTTTCAAAATGTCAAGAGTATGTTGCCAGAACATCTCCAATGTGTGAATATCCATCTTTTCATCTGGAGAGTGAACACCTCTAAGTGTTGGGCCATAAGAAATCATATCCATCTTTGGATATTTTTCGCCTATAAGACCACATTCAAGACCAGCGTGAATAGCTCTTACGATAGGTTTCTTTCCAAATAGTCTTTCATAAGAAGCAACAACTACGTTAAGTATTTCACTATCTGTGTTAGGACTCCAGCCAGGGTAACCATCTGTATGTTCTACTTTTGCACCAACAAGTCTTAGACAAGCCTCTACTCTTGTTGCAGCAGCTTTAAGTGCACTTTCTACAGAAGAACGTTGAGATGTAACTATATGGAAACAATTGTCCTTGATTTTTATTGAAGCAAGGTTTGTAGATGTCTCAACAAAGTTTTCTATTTCTCTACTCATAGCCAAAACTCCGTGAGGAACTGCATAGATAACATCAAACAATTTGTCTTGAGAAACTTTATCTACAACTTGTTTTGGAGCTTCAACTTTTACAAGTTCAACTTGCATATCTGGTTCTGTAGTACGGAATTCATACTGAAGATTTGAAGTAAAGCAAGCAATCATTTCCTGCATAGCTTTTTCATTTTCAGCTTTTATAGTGAAAATAGCTTTTGCTTCTCTTGCTATTGCATTTCTAAGGTTTCCACCATCAAAATCTGCAAGTCTTATTTCAAACTTTTGGTTCATAGCCCAAAGCATACGGTTCAAAGCTTTGTTTGCACAAGCTCTTCCTTTGTTGATATCGTCTCCGCTGTGTCCACCTTTAAGACCTTTAACCATTAGAGAGTATGCAAGAGTTTCTTTGTTTTCTTCCCAAGAAAAAGGCATATAACCCAAAGTGTCCATACCACCTGCACAACCGATAAACATTTCTCCTTCATCTTCAGAGTCAAGGTTTAGAAGTATGTTGCTCTTTAATGCATCAGAAGAAAGATTCATACTGCCTGTAAGACCTGTTTCTTCATCTACAGTAAACAAACATTCCAATGGACCATGTTCTATATTGTCTGCGTGAAGTATAGCCAAAGCTGTAGCAACACCAATACCATCGTCTGCACCCAAAGTAGTTCCTTTTGCTTTCAACCAGCCATCTTCAACGTATGTTTCAATAGCGTCTTTTTCAAAGTCAAATACTTTGTCTGAATTCTTTTCACATACCATGTCTATGTGAGACTGAAGGCAAACCATTTTTCTGTTTTCCATGCCTTTTGTAGCAGGTTTTCTAATGATGACATTACCTATTGCGTCAACTATAGTTTCAAGATTATGTTCTTTTCCCCAGTTTTCAAGGTATTTTGTCATTTTTTCTTCTTTCTTGCTTGGTCTTGGAACAGAAAGAATAGGTTTAAATTGTTGGAACACAGCTTTTGGTTCCAGATTATCTAAATGTTCGTTCATAGTATATTTTGTGTTTTGATTGTTTATTCTTTCTGCAAAGATAATGTTTTTTTGTAAAACGGCAAAAGAAAAAACTTTGTACATGAATTTAATCATAAATAAATTGTGGAAAACTTTTGGAAATAGGATCTAAAAAAGTTGTTTTTTTTACTAACTTTGCCGAAATTTTATAAAAATATGAGAATACTTATAATAGGCTACGGAAAGATGGGCAAAATGATAGAACAAATTGCCAAAGAACGTGGTCATCAGATAGCAGGTGTTGTAGATATCAACGACTCTTTGGAAAGTGTGTCAAAAGAAGATGTTGATGTTGCTATAGATTTTACAATACCATCTTCAATTATGAACAATATACATACTTGTCTTGACAAGGATATTCCTCTTGTTGTGGGTACAACAGGATGGTATGATAATCTTCCATCAATCCAGGAAAGAGTAGAAAAGGAAAACAAAAGCTTCTTTTACTCTCCAAACTTTGCAATAGGGGTTTATCTGTTTAGACAGATGAACAAATATCTGGCAAAGATGATGGATTCTTACAACAACTACACACCATCCATTACAGAAATACATCATATACACAAATTGGATGCTCCTTCTGGTACAGCCATAACTATTGCAAATGAATTGTTGCAAGAATATTCATGGAAGAAAGAATGGAAACTGGATGCACAGGAAGGAGATAGTGAGATGAAGATAGTAGCCATAAGAGAAGGCGAAGAATTCGGTACTCACATAGTTACATACGAATCACAAGAAGACATAATAGAAATAAAACATAAGGCAAAATCTCGTAGAGGACTTGCACTTGGAGCAGTTATGGCTGCAGAATTCTTGCAAGGTAAAAGAGGTTTTTATACTATGAAAGATTTAATACAAGACTAAAATGAAATACTCAATAGGAATAGATATAGGCGGAACAAATACCGTCGTAGGTTTGACAACTGAAGAAGGAAAAGTAGTTGCTATAGAAAAATTTGGAACAAAGGATTATGCTCTTTTGGAAGATTATCTAAAAGAGATGAAATCAAGAATAAATTTGTTGTGTCAAAGAGTTAATGCACCAGATTCTGTCCTTGGTGTAGGAATAGGTGCTCCAAACGGAAACTACTACAATGGTACAATAGAGCATGCTCCAAACCTTCAATTCAAAGGTGTTGTTAAACTGAAAGAACAACTGGAACAGCTTTTGGAACAAGACGGCAACAAACTTAAAGTTACTGTTACCAACGACGCTAATGCTGCTGCTATGGGAGAAATGATTTACGGCAGAGCAAAAGGTGTAAGAGATTTTATAATGATAACTCTAGGTACTGGAGTAGGAAGTGGAATCGTTGTAGATGGTAAGTTGGTTTATGGCTCAACAGGTTTTGCAGGAGAAGTAGGACATACTATCATAGAGCCAGAAGGAAGACAATGTAATTGTGGAAGAAAAGGCTGTCTGGAAAGATATTGCTCTGCAACAGGTATAGTTCTTACAGCTATAGAAAAACTGCATGAATCAGATGAACCTTCTTTGTTGAGAAACTGCAAGGAAGAAGAAATCACAAGCAAGATGATTTTTGATGCAGCAAATAGTGATGATAAACTTGCTTTATCTTGTTTTGACTATACAGCTAAAGTGTTGGCTAGAGGATTGGCAAATGCTGCTGCGGTTACTTCTCCAAAGGTGATTTATCTGTTTGGAGGATTGTCTAAGAGTGGAGATATGTTGCTGAAACCTTTGAAAGAATACTTTGAACAGGAACTTTATCCAGTATTTAGAAACACAATAGAGATAGAACTTTCAGAACTGGAAGAAGCAGATGCTGCTGTACTTGGAGCGGCAGCCCTTACATTTGAATAGGAGCAAACAATAAAAGAATAAGTTGTAATGAAGCGTTGTATAACTTTTGTTTTGGCTTTATTGGTAGGATTTGCAGCCATGAGCCAGTTTTCTTTTTCAAACCTAAGAATACCATATTCACAAAAAGAGGTTGCAGAAGTTGACCAGGATATAATATTCTTCTATGATGCAACCCTTACAAGTGGGGACAAGAAGATAAAGGCCGATGGTTTCGATTTGGGATTCTATACCAATACATACGACATTTTGGAGGCTAACGGAGATATAGATAGCATCTTCGTTGGTGCCAATGAGAAACAAATGGCAGAGATAGATAGCAAGGATTGGATTTATTCATGTGATTTCTATCTTAATAAAAGACAGTTGAACAAAGAATGTGCGATGTTGAACATAGAAAATGTTGATGGTAATTGTACCTTGTATATAAACAAGAAAAAGGTAAGAGAATACCACAACTCTTTTATGCACTATCGTGACAATATAAAGCAATACTTGAAAAAAGGTAAAAACAATATTCAACTTGTCTTTACTCCAAAGGATAGTATTCGTATGAATCAAAGAGCTCCTCAGTATTTGTATGGTTGGGATTGGCATCCAAAGACTCTTGCTCCTAAGATAAATGCAATCTATCTTACTTTGGAAGATGATGTTCCATTTTTGGATGCAAAATATGTTCAAACAAAATCTATAGAGTTTGAAGATGTTACAGAACTTCCTCTTTCTGCTGAAATGACTTTGACTTTGAAATTCAGCAAACCATTGAAGGAGAAACGCACTCTTATACTTGGAGAGAATAAAGTAGAACACATGACTTTCACTCTTGAACCAAATGCTACAGGAGAATATGTTCTGGACTTCTCAATAGAAAAACCAGACCTATGGTGGCCAAATCCTGGCAGATCTCCTCTTTATAGAGAAGAACTTTGGCTTAAGGAAGATTCTCTTTATTTGGGTACAACCACCTTTGGCGTAAGAACAATAGAATTGGTAAGAGATAAAGACCAGTATGGAGAAAGTTTCTATTTCAAGGTAAATGGCAAGCCTGTATTTGCAAAAGGTGCAAACTATATTCTTACTCCAGTAACAAAAGCAGATGATATCATCAAAGCCAATATGGCAAATATGAATATGTTGAGAATATGGGGTGGAGCAGACTATGGTGATGATGAATTCTATAATCTTTGTGATGAATACGGAATAATGGTTTGGCAGGACTTTCCTTTTGCCTGTGAACTTTATCCTGCAGATTCAGCATTCTTGTCAAATGTAGAGCAAGAGGCTATGCAGAATATCCAACGTATAAGTGGACACCCTTCTCTTGCACTTTATTGTGGCAACAACGAAATATGGGAAGGTTGGCACAACTGGGGCTGGAAGGACTTGGTAAAGGATACTATAGTTGCAGTAGAAGAATACAATAAGTTGTTTAGAACATTACTGCCAAATCTTGTTTCAAAATATGCTCCTACAATAGATTACATACATTCTTCTCCAGTAGAATATGGTTGGGGACATGAAGAAAGCCGTCAAATAGGAGATAGTCACTATTGGGGAGTATGGTGGGCAGATAGCGCTTTTGAAGCATATACACGTAAGATTCCTAGATTTATGTCTGAGTATGGATTCCAATCTGTTATGAATCAAAATACAGCAGAAAAATATACTACTCATCCATACACAAAAGCCAACGAAGCATTTGCAATACACCAGAAACATGACAGAGGTTTTGAACTTATAGATTCAAGAATACATGAATGGTTTGGAGAGTACAACAATGATGATGATTACATGTTCTTCTCACAAGCTGTACAGCAGGAAGCTTTGAAATTGGCAATAGAGGCTCATAGAAGAAACAAGCCATATTGTATGGGTTCTTTGTTCTGGCAATATAATGAACCTTATCCTTGTGTAGGTTGGGGTTGTCTGGATTATTCTGGAGAAGAAAAACCTGTTTACTATACAGCAGCTAGATCTTTTGAACCTATTATATTTTCAATAGACAAGTATTCAAGTAAGGATTCTGTTCATGTTTATATCTGTTCAGATGTAGCAGAACCAGTAAATATGAAGTATTCTCTAAGGATATTGGATGAAAATGATTCTGTAAGATATATTTATATTCAAGATAATGTCACTATAGAAGCAAATGGAACAAAGAAAATAGCTTCATTGGCATATAAAGATATAAAGAACTTCAATCCAACGACAGATTATCTTTGGGTGGAAGGTTTGTATGAAGACAATATAATAAGCAATTATTCATTCTTCGTTTATCCAAAAGAATATGTTTCCATGGAGAAATACCTTGAAGTAATATTCGATTATTATTTTGGAGATAATGAAGATTACGAACTGGAAGAGGTAACAGAATAATTCTTCGTTTCACGAAAATAACTCTTCGTTTTATTTTCCTGGCATTTGATGTTTTGAGAATAAGATGAAGAGTTGTTTTTAAAGAAAAAGATTACTAAACTAATACGATACAAAGTGGCTACAACTACAAATAATGTATCTTCTATAACGAAAGAAAGGATAGAGTATATAGATCTTGCCAAAGGTTTGTGTATTTCTCTTGTGTTGCTTAGACATGTTGCTACTATGTTTAAGGTGTCTTATCCTTTTGCAGAAGAAATGACTATTTTCAGAATGCCGTTATATTTTGTGCTTTCTGGTCTGTTTTTTAAGGAATATTCAGGTTTTTCCAATTTTTTCAAAAGAAAGATAAATAAATTACTTATACCATTCTTTGCTTTTTACATCCTGTTCTCCATAATCTTCCCAAATCTTATGTCTGTGATAGCTCCAGATTTTATACCATTGAACCATTTGGGTATGAAATCCCTTACAGGTATCTATTACGAGAAATCCTACAATATTCCTATATGGTTTTTGTTGTGTTTGTTTTTTGATAATGTTTTGTTTTATCTGGTACTTCTGTTGTCTAAGAAAATAACAAAGCATTATATCTATCCTTTGGCTATATTTTCTCTGGCAATAGGGGTAGGAGGCTTTGTATTGGGATACAACGTCATAAATATTCCATTCTATCTGGACACAACTATGACTTGTCTGCCTTTCTTCTGCTTAGGCTACATTCTTATGAATTATACAAAGATATTGGTAAAAAATAGTTTTGACAAGTATTTGCCTTTTTTTGTTCCATTGTGTTTCTTGTTTGTTTACTTTTTCGCAAAACCTTTGGAATATGAAAGTAATGACCTTGATTCTGCTACTATGTTCTCTATGTACTCCTGTGGAGTGATAGGTACCTTAGGCATATTGTTCTTGGCAAAAATGTTGAAGAGATTACCTTTGTTTTCATATATAGGACAATATTCCATTATGATTTTGTGTACACACTACATACTTATGAAATTCCCTTATGCTTTGCTTGTACGTTTGCATATTTTGCCAAGTTTGAGCATGATTATTACTTTGGTAATACTTCTTCTTTCATATTATGCTTTCATTCCTTTAATGAAGAGGTTTATGCCACACATTACAGCACAGAAGAATCTGATAAGAGTGTAAAGGTAACAAAAACTTAATAAAAGAAAAGCGCTAACCTCATTTTGAAGTTAGCGCTTTATTGTTAGTTATGAAAACTATTGATTATCTTCTTTGAATGTTTGTGTTGCTAGTTGAAGAACTTTGAGTTTTTGTTGTGCGTTCAGTAGTAGTTTCTTTCTTAGAGTTGTTGCTAGAGTTTGTTGTTCTCTCATTCTTTATAGAAGGTTTTGCAGAAACTGTTCTTTCTGGTTTAGTATTGTTAGGTTTAACACTAGGCTTGTTGTTTTTGTTGTTAGTAGGTTTTAGGTTACCACTTGGTTTGCCATTAGTGTTATTGTTGTTTATAGTAGAGTTGTTTGGTCTTTCCATTGTAGGAGGATTAACAACTTTTACTTCAGATGGTTTCTTTATTTGGCTGCCATTTACTATGGTGCTGTTTGTCTTCTTGTTTGAGAAATCTGAACTAACTTGAGCATTTCTCTTGATGATGTTAGGGTCATTCTTGACGTTTTCATCAGATATTGTTATGTTAGGGTTTTCTCTCTTGAACTCTGTTGCCATAGATTCTCTGTTAGGAAGATCTCTTGACAGATTTATTTCACTATTTGAGTAGTAGTCATCTGTATTGATGTTTCTGTATGTAGGTCTTGTAGGTTCGCCTGTGTATCCAGGACGGTTGCCTGTAGCGCTATTGCCTATAGCGTGAGAGTTGTTTCTGTCGTTAGATGCTGTAGAGTTGTTCATTACTCTATAGTAGTTGTCGTTGTTGTACCAGTGTGACTGCATATTGCGATATGGGTCATTTCTGTAGTCGTGTTGATGTCTTGCGCAGTATCCTGCATAGTATCCATCATAGTATCCATCTCTATAACCATTGGTATATCCAAAGTTGTAGTTGTATCCATAAGTAGCACTCCAACCAAAGTATGTGTAGTAGAAGTATTCCCAGTATGCGTCACAACCATCAATCAAATCCAAAGCATATTCTCTAGCCAAAAGAGAGTAGCGGATAGCAGAGCGGTAGTTGTGGTAGAAGTACAATCTTTGAGCATAGTCGTTGTAGTACATAGCTGTAGATAGTTTGTTACCTTGCCAGTATGAGTAGTAGTGTGCTATGTCATAGGCTCTGTTTATTATGTATGATGTTTGAGAGATAGTTTCTCTAGCCTGTTTTCTAGAATAAGAACCAGCAGAAACTGTAATGCTAGCACATGAACTTAGAAAGATAGTAGCTATTAAAGCTAAAACTCCATAAATAAAACGTGATTTTTTCATATCTGTAAAAATTTTAATGTTATTTGTAAAATATTTTATCAAAATTGATGCCAAAGTTAATACTTTATTTTAATTTCGCAAAATTATTTTAAAACAAAACAAAACGATGACATCAAGCAAAACTTTACTCTTGGGTATTATAATGGTAGTAATGAGTGTATTTACCTTGAATGCCCAAACTAAAAAAACAGTAACCGAAGACTATATTATGCAGTTCAGAAATATCGCTCTTCAAAATGAAAAAGACTATGGAATACCATCTTCTATTACTTTAGCACAAGGTATAATAGAGTCTGGAAGCGGAAGAAGCTCTTTGGCAAGAGAAGGTAACAATCACTTTGGAATAAAATGTCATCAGTCTTGGACAGGCAAGAAGATGTATAAGGATGATGATCAAAAGAATGATTGTTTCCGTGTGTATGATAATGCAGAAGACTCCTATACAGACCACTCTATGTTTTTGAAAAACAATAAAAGATATTCTTCTTTGTTTGCTTTGGATAAGACAGATTATGTCTCTTGGGCAAAAGGTTTGAAGGAAGCAGGTTATGCTACCAATCCTCAATATGCAAATCTTCTTATAGACATAATAGAATTGTATGATTTGGATAAATTGTCAAGTAATGAATTTTATCTTGTGGCAGACAATACAAGTGTAAAAGAAGATGTTAAACCATCTGTAAATGAAAAACCTAATAAACCATCAAATCAAGAAAATACAAATAGGGAAGAAAAACCTCAAGTAAAAGAAAAGAAATCTTTGGGAGAAAGATTGTTTGGAAATACAAATTGGTGGAAACGCAGACACGAGACAGAACAGGAACGCAAGCGTAGAGAAATGGATGAAAAGATTCAGAAGATGATAGATGAACAAGATGTAAGACGTACAGACTTTGAAGTAACTTTTGAATAAGAAATTATAAAACCAAGATAAAAAGAAATAAGCAGTATTTTCGTACTGCTTATTCTTTTTTTTATGTAAGTCTTACAATTATTCTTCGTAACCTTTAGGATTGTTCTTCTGGAAGTTCCAAGAGTCTCTGCACATATCTTCTATTCCATATTTTGCTTCCCAACCAAGTTCTTGCTTTGCTTTCAAAGGATTGCAATAGCATGTTGCAATATCTCCAGCTCTTCTAGGTTTTATGGAATAAGGAACCTTGAGGTTGTTGGCGCTTTCAAAAGCCTTTACTACATCCAAAACAGAATATCCATGACCTGTACCAAGATTGTAGATGGCTATTCCGCAATTTCTCTTGATAGCCTCCAAGGCTGCAACGTGACCGCTTGCAAGGTCGCATACGTGAATGTAATCTCTTACTCCTGTTCCGTCAGGTGTGTCGTAATCGTTGCCAAATACGCCTAATTCCTTACGGATTCCTATGGCTGTCTGTGTGATGTATGGCATAAGGTTGTTTGGAATACCATTAGGATTTTCTCCTATCAAGCCACTTTGATGTGCTCCTATAGGGTTGAAATATCTTAGCAATACCACATTCCATGATTTGTCAGCCTTTTGAACGTCCATAAGAACTTCTTCCAACATGGATTTTGTTTGTCCGTATGGATTGGTACAACGGCCTTTTGGACATTCTTCTGTAATAGGTATTATGGCTGGATCTCCATAAACTGTAGCAGAAGAAGAGAATATTATGTTCTTGCAGTTGTGTTCTCTCATAACATCCAACAATACAAATGTTGCATTCATATTGTTTTCGTAGTATTCCAAAGGCTTTTCTACGCTTTCACCAACAGCTTTAAGTCCTGCAAAATGAATGACTGCATCTATCTTATGCTGTTCAAATACTTTGCTTAAAGCTTCTTTGTCTCTTACGTCAGCCTTAATGAAAGGAACAGGTTTTCCTATGATTTTTTCAACTCTCTTTAAAGCTTCTTGCTTGGAATTTACAAGGTTGTCCACAACCACAAATTCATAACCAGCCTTGTCTAACTCAACTATAGTGTGTGAGCCTATGAATCCAGCTCCTCCTGTAAGTAATATTTTCATGTTTTCCTTAAGTTTCTCGAATATTTGCAAAGATATGATTTTTTTATGAATTTATAATGATTTTTACAATACATATAACAAAAAAGACAGAGCTACGTTAATATTAGTAACTCTGCCTCTATAGTTTAATGGATAAAATTTCAGATTCCGGTTCTGACGATGAGGGTTCGATTCCCCCTAGAGGTACTTTTATAAAATCCTGAAAATCTTATTCCTATATATTTTTAGTCCTCTGTGTCAGGAGTTGGAGTGTCAAACAAATGTTCGGCTTCTGTGAAATAACTTATACCCCACATTTGTAGATAATTGGTTAGTATGATACCTTTATCGTTCTTTCTTATCTCTGAATTTATCTTTTCTATTTTTTCAGCAATAGGAAGTTGTTCTTTTTCTCTTATTTTCATAGCTTCTACAACCGCAGAACGCTGAATGTCCACTATCTTGCTGTAGTATTCAGCCATAAGAATATCGTATTCTTTGTCTTCAAGGTTTTCAAGTCTTTTAGCGTAAGTCTTGTAGATAGGAGCCATTTTCTTGTGTGCTTCCTCATAAAGAGCGTCAATTTTATCGTTGATTTTATCATATTGTTCCACCAAAGCCTCTGTACGTTTTGCATATTCTTCTGCTTTTTCTACTGCTTTCATGCGTACTTCATCTGCTTTGCCAGACTGATAATAAGCCATTATGTATGCTTGCTGTTCTTCTTCAGTCATATTTTCCATAGCCTTTATTTCTTTTTCTGTAAGGCCTGTATATTGCATAGTCATATTGGCAACAGTTGTGCTGTCAAAATCTGCGTAAACTAACGCATTTGCTTGAGACATAAGGGTTACAACTTGTGTACGGAACATGGTAACAGGGCTTGTCATCATCTTCAGAGTCATCTCCTTTGCTTCAGCATTTTTGTAGTCTATAAGTTGCTTAGAAGAAGGTAACTCTGGCATCTGAGCAACAAGTTCTTGTATGCTTGCAGGAGTGTCTTCTTCGGAGTTTGTATTTGTATTTTGTTTTGTTGTGCTTGTCTCTTTGGAAGAAGAATTTGTTCCTAGTTTCTTGTTTAAGGCTTCCTCCATAGAATCTTTTGCTTTTTCTGTTGTTTTTTCAGCAACTTTCTTTGCAGCCTTGTTCAAAAGTCCTCCTATCTGGGCTTGAGCTCCAAATGCTGTAAAAGCCACCAATGCGATAAGTGTAATAAATTTTCTCATGATACAAAATATTTAAAGTGTTAATTTGTGCAAAGATATAAAAAAGAAATGTAAGTTCAAAATTTCTTGCTCTTTAGCTAAAGATAAAAAAAAACTGGCACCCTAGGAAAAGATGCCAGCTTAATATTATGGTCTTACAATAAAACTATCTTATTGTGCTTCCGTTTTTGAATATTTTCTCAGGTTGCATGAAAGAAAGTTCTCCGTCTGCATTTTCAGCCATAAGTATCATACCTTGGCTTTGAATACCCTTAAGTTCCTTTGGAGCAAGGTTTACCAATACAGCAACTTGTTTGCCTACTACTTGTTCTGGCGTGTAGTATTCTGCAATACCGCTGACAATAGTTCTCTGGTCTATGCCTGTATCTACGGTAAGTTTAAGAAGTTTCTTGGTCTTTGCTACTTTTTCTGCAGCAAGGATAGTTCCAAGACGAATATCCATCTTGCCAAAATCATCAAAAGAGATGTTCTCCTTCTGTGGCTCTACGCTAGCGTTGTTGATAGCGTTTTGTTTCTTGCTTTCTTCCAGTTTGTCTAGTTGCTTTTGAATCATCTCATCTTCTATCTTTTCAAACAGAAGTTCTGGAGCGTTTATCTGTTTTCCTGTTTCCAGCAAAGATACGTTTCCTGCTTCATACCAAGCCATAGGAGACATATTTAGCATGTTCTGCAATTTCTTGGCAGCAAAAGAAACGAAAGGCTCTGAAAGAACAGCAAGATTAGCACAAATCTGTAGAGAAATGTTAAGTACTGTCTCTGTTCTAGCAACATCAGTCTTGAAAGTCTTCCAAGGTTCGTTTTCTGTAAGGTATTTGTTTCCAAGACGTGCAAGGTTCATCATCTCAAACAAAGCATCTCTAAACTTGTAGTTTTCTATCAAAGTACCTATCTTTTCTGGATAAGTGCTTATCTCTGCGATAGTAGCCTTGTCAAGATCGTTTAACTCGTTTACCTGAGGTACTTTGCCTTCAAAGAATTTGTGTGTAAGAACTATTGTTCTATTGATGAAGTTACCCAGTATGGCAACTAGTTCTGAATTGTTTCTTGTCTGGAAGTCTTTCCATGTGAAGTCGTTGTCCTTGGTCTCTGGAGCGTTGGCACAAAGAACATATTTCAATACGTCTTGTTTGCCAGGGAAGTCTTCAAGGTATTCGTTTAGCCATACAGCCCAGTTTCTTGAGGTAGAGATTTTGTCTCCTTCAAGGTTAAGGAACTCGTTGGCAGGTACGTTTTGAGGCAAGATGTATGAGCCTTCTGCCTTAAGCATAGCAGGGAAGACTATGCAATGGAAAACTATGTTGTCCTTGCCTATGAAGTGTACAAGTTTTGTATCTTCGCTCTTCCACCATTTTTCCCAATCTGAGGTGTGTTCCTTAGTATTGGAAATGTAGCCTATAGGAGCGTCAAACCAAACATAAAGAACTTTGCCTTCGCCACCTTCTACAGGTACTTTTATACCCCAGTCCAAATCTCTGGTTACGGCTCTTGGCTGAAGACCGTTGTCTAGCCAGCTCTTACATTGGCCATATACGTTGCTCTTCCACTCTTTGTGACCTTCAAGAATCCATTTCTTTAGGAATTCTTCGTAATCATTCAAAGGAAGGAACCAATGCTTAGTCTCTTTCAATACTGGCTCGTTGCCACTCAAAGCACTCTTAGGATTCTTTAGGTCTGTAGCGTTAAGAGAAGAACCGCAGGCTTCACATTGGTCTCCGTATGCTCTCTCGTTGCCACAGATAGGGCAGGTGCCAGTAACATAACGGTCTGCAAGGAAAGTCTTTTCTTTCTCATCGTAGAACTGTTGTGTAGTCTGCTCTATGAATTTTCCGCTCTCATAAAGTTTCTTGAAAAACTCTGTAGCTGTTTCTTCGTGCATCTTGCTAGTAGTACGAGAGTAGATGTCAAAAGAAGTGCCGAATTCCTCGAAAGATTTCTTGATGATGCCGTGGTATCTGTCCACAACGTCTTGAGGAGTGCAACCTTCTTTCTTGGCTCTGATAGTCACAGGGACTCCATGCTCATCGCTACCGCCAATAAACAATACGTCTTCGCCCATAAGTCTAAGGTATCTGCAATAAATATCTGCAGGAATGTAAACTCCAGCCATGTGGCCTATGTGTATAGGACCGTTGGCGTATGGAAGGGCAGAAGTGACGCAATATCTTTTGTATTTATTATCTTTATCTGTATAAGTCATAAAAATCTTAAAAAATATATTTTCTTTCTTATAGGTTTTCTCTTACTATGGCTGTGATGTCATCTATGATAACATTTGCAAGGTGGTCTGCCTTAACTTCTGAATCACTTTCAGCATAGATTCTGATGATAGGCTCTGTGTTGCTCTTGCGAAGATGTACCCATTCACTCTCGAAGTTTATCTTCACTCCGTCTATGGTTATAACATCATAGTTGGCATATTTTGCAGCCATTTTCTCAAGAATGTCGTCCACGTTGATTTCTGGAGTAAGGTCCATTCTCTTCTTTGCAATCACATATTTTGGCAACTCATCTCTAAGGTCTGTGCAAGTAGTCTTTCTCTTGGCAAGCAAAGTAAGGAACAAAGCAACACCTACCAAAGCATCTCTACCATAGTGACATTCTGGATAGATAACACCTCCATTGCCTTCGCCACCTATTACAGCGTTGGTTTCTTTCATCTTGGCTATTACGTTTACCTCGCCAACGGCTGCTGCGTTGTATTGCTGACCATATTTCTTTTCTGTCACGTCTCTCAAAGCTCTAGAAGAAGAAAGATTTGAAACAGTATTGCCAGGAGTGTGTTCCAAAACATAGTCTGCCACAGATACCAAAGTGTATTCCTCTACGAATGGGTTTCCACTCTCTGTTACCAATGCTAGTCTATCTACGTCTGGGTCAACTACGAAACCTACGTTGCAATGTTCTTTTTCTACAAGGTCACAGATATCTTTGATGTTTTCTGGCAAAGGTTCTGGGTTGTGTGCAAACAAGCCTGTAGGCTCTCCATTAAGAGTGAACACATGTTTTACTCCCAACTTGTCAAGAAGTTTCTCCAAAACAAAACCTCCTGTAGAGTTTACAGCATCAACAGCCACTCTGAAATCAGCAGCCTTGATAGCTTCCACATCTACCAATGGAAGAGAAAGCACTTTTTCTATGTGTTTTTCTACTGCATCTTCCACCTTGGTGTATGAGCCAAGAGCCATAGCCTCTGCATAAGAGAACTCATTCTTAGCTGCAAGCTCAAGGACTCTCTCGCCGTCTTGCTTTGAGATAAACTCTCCGTTGCCAGCAAGGAACTTTAACGCATTCCATTGTACAGGATTGTGAGAAGCAGTAAGTATGATACCACCGTCTGCATCATTGTCCACAACAGCAACCTCTGTAGTAGGAGTAGTAGAAAGACCTGTGTCCAATACATCTACACCCATAGCCATAAGTGTGCCTGTAACAAGATGAGAAACCATTTCTCCAGATATTCTGGCATCTCTACCTATAAGTATCTTTATTCTCTCTTTGCCAGTCTTTTCCTTTATAAACTGAGCAAATGCTGATACAAAACCGACAAGGTCTATAGGTGTAAGGTTGTCTCCACATTGTCCGCCTATAGTGCCTCTAAATCCTGAAATAGATTTTATTAAAGCCATAATATTATATTGTTTGTTTGTTTTTTTCTTGTATTGAAAGTATAAAATCAACTTGCAAAGATAGTATTTTTTTTCCAAAATGCCTACCAAAACAAAAAAAGAGCAAACCTTTTTTTTCGGTCTGCTCCTAATAATTGGGTGTGCTCCTAGCACCTTAGCATTTAGGCGTGAGTAGGATGTACTGGTAGTTGAATACCTTTGACGTTAAGGTCACGTTCTGCTACTTGTACGGTTTTCAACTCTTTCTTGAACTCTGGACCAGGGAAGAAACGACAAGATACTCTCTTTATGGTCTCTGTGGTCACATCCTCTAGAGTGTTCTGCGCTTTAGC
>JAGHSX010000100.1 GCA_018065645.1 Candidatus Scybalousia scybalohippi | reverse complement strand
TACTGTTTACTACTTACTTTTACTGCTACATCATTCCTTATTATCAATAACCCAATTAATAGCTTGGTTATCTGATTACAGATAACTCCAATCATATCATTAATACACCTCTCTAACATATCTACTTGTACATTCTTAGGGAGGTCTAAATCACTCTCCAAGTACATATCTCCAAACACTTCTCCAAACTCTACAGCTTTAAATAATACATACTCATTATTAAGTTTAGGTATCATTCGTATTGGTTGGTTGTAATTTTGTTGATTATAATCTGATTGATTGTTATTAGTCATCGTTTAATCTCCCAATAAGGTAGTGAGTATTTAGTTTCAGGTACATAAGTAATTAAACCATTGTCTTTCATTACATGTAGCATCTTACGAAAACTATCAACATCATACCCTTCGAGTTTAGCTTGAGTCATTCTAAATAATGGAGATGTAAACTCTTTAGGGTGCTTACCAAGAATCTCTAATACTTTGTTTTCAACGATCATCGTTTAACTCCTTTACTTTGTAGTCGCAGTATTGATCTAAATAACTATTTCGAGTAGTACTGGATAATCTTTGTGCTTTCTCTTTTGTTAAACCATAAGAACGTCTACGTTTACCAACACTATTAACATCACTCTTTGCTCTAACACTCCACAGTAATGTTGGGGTGTTTTTTATTGCATATAAGAAAGTAAAATCTATCATACATCATCTCCTAACAACCAATCCTCATATAACACTAAACACTTGTTATGGTATTCATAATCTTCGTAAGTAATAAACATCGATAGATACTTCCTACGTTGTGCTTTCTCCACACCACCAAAGTTATCAATGTAATCTAATGCTTCACTCAGTGTTACGTCTCTACATTCTTTAATCATATCCCTTATCCTTAAATCCCTGCTTGATTTCTTTACGTCTTGCTAGTCGAACATCGTTGTAATCATACGAAACTTTATAGTTCCACTCTTTAGTGAAGATCATTCCGTGTGTAACCAACACAACATTTTGAACATCAGATATCGGGTCATCACCAATAGTTACAACTTTAGAACCTTTTCTAATTAGAAACCTACTTACAAACTTCCTTAAAAGGTTTCTTAATAATTTCATTCTAATACCCTCCTTTAGTAATAATAAATTTCACCTGTACAATTTTGCATATACTCAAACACTTCTTTTAAATCTCTACTAGAGAAATCGTAGTCAGATGCTAAAGTATCACTAATCTTGTAATAACATTCATACCAAACTTCACCATTAATAATATGAGAACCCATACTCCAAAGTGGGTCATAGTAGAAACAGTCGTTATCTCGATTATTAAAATATTCCACCCATTCATTGACACAGTAAACTTTCAATACTAAACCTCCTTTATTATTTACGTTTTAACATCTTAGCAATACGTGGATCAGAAAGCAACCCTTTAGGAATCCCCTTAACAACTTCTTTAGTGTCTCGTGTAAACCCTTCTTTCCAAGATGCTTTCATACTTTGTGGTACAATAAACTCTTGGTTCTGTTTCTCAAGTTCACGTTGTTCTTTCAACTTCTTAGCATACTCATGTTTAGGAATCCAATTAGTCTTTGGTTGTTTAGGTGCAGATGGTTTAGGTGTATCAATAACAATTTCAGGTTCAAAGTCTTCAATAGATGTGCAAGGTTTTTTGTTATCACCAATAACTACAACAGCACATTCATTAGAATCACTCTCAGCTTCGTTTACAGCATCTTTAGCTTCTTCAGGTACGTTCGTATCAGATTCTTCTTTATCTTCCTGTACACTCACTACAGGAGCTTTAAATGACATGTTTACTTGTAGAACTCGGACTTGCATTGTAGCTCCCTTTCTTTCACCTGTATCAACTAAGATATTCATAGAGATCAAATCTTGGATTGTAGACATAATAGTTTTACGATCTAAACATGTGTCTTCAGAAATACGTGCTACAGATGGAAAGCAAATACCTTCTTTGTTAGCACGATCAGCTAATGCTAATAATACCAGTCTTTTAGTAGAACGCTTTTTGTAGTCAGAAAGGTTTACTCCCCAAGCGAATCTAGTTGCTTCAACACCCATCTTCTTTCCTCGTAACTACATATTAGGTAACGGTGTTAAATTTACCACTGTTATAAGATATGTGTCAACACTTTAATGTTGTGCTTTTATCTCTGTTCAACAAATTTTTAAATAAAAATTCCTTAAAAGATTAATTTTAGATTAATTTAAGGTTCTTTTAGATTCCGTATCCCAAATTTGGTACTGTTATAAGGAAAAACGGGATAGTTATATAGGAAATTTGGCACTGTTAATTAGTGAATTTGGGATAGTTTAAATTATAGCTTTATGGTAGTTGTGGATAACTTTGGAATTGCTTTATATTGAATACTTTTCTACAGACAATAAAAAAGAGACCCGAAGGTCTCTAAGTTTTTTAATCAGCAATGAAGATTTTGCAGGGTACTCTTTCCCCAACTGTTAAAATCAGTGTGAGTATTTTTTTTCATGGTCTTACACAGGTTCTCCAAAATAAAATATACGATACAATACTTGATATTACATCGTATATGTGTTAGACGTTATGTAATTAGCGACATATTCCACGTTAAACACCACTACAACTAAGGTGGTACAGATGTAATCTAACACGACCATTCTTCCTACTTATAAGCACGATTTTTAATTTACATACATTGTATATTAAAAGAAAAAGAAGCCCCGAGGGACTTGCTTGTTAAATACTTAAGTAGGCTATATCAATGTCTTGAATGTAGAGAGTGTTACTTGTGCTTAGACGAATTAAAAAAGTATTGAGTTGTGCAGTTGGGAAGTAGATTTCACGTTGTACAAATGTAGACTCATTTACAGCATTTATTTTAATATCTGCTGTAGAAGCCCCTGCAAAAAGAGGGAAGAAATTAATCGAACCATTGCCACTCACAAACATTCGAACACGAACAATTTTATTGCTCAGTCGATTTAGCATACCTTGCTTTGCTGAAATATCAATGGTTACACCAGCATTAATAAATACACTGTTTTTCCCTCCAACATTGTTAACGGTGTCTTTGTTTAGGAATCCATTTGCATTGCTGAAAGAAAAGTTATCCGTTGCGACAGGCATATCTCCAACAAAAGCGGCTTCAAATGTTTTTTGAATTTCGTCACCAACATGAGAGTATTCACCCTCAATGATCGCCCCCTGTCTGCGGACAACCGCTTCAGTGTTAGCTCCAGTGAATATTGGGGTAAATCCAGAAACGTCAGAGGATAGGGAAAAATTATTCTTATTACCAATAATAAGCCCCGCACGACCAACTTTATTGCTTACGCTACCAGACCGCAAACAATTGATATTATTTAACACCGTACCTGCATTGCGACCAAACGAATTTCCATCGACAAACCCATCCGCACTACAATTAATGTTTGTGTTAAATGCGTTATTACGGTCATGACATAGTGCTGCACGACTTAGCTTATTGTTTGTAATTTGAACATGTTGTTGACTGTGATTGATTGCGATATTTGAATATAGTGCCTCTGTGCAAGTATTGTCATCAATTGTTGTGTTTATTGGTTCGTCTGAAGGAGTTACGTTGTTTGGATCAAGAACCCAATCAGAACCATTCCAACGATAATCGCAACCAACAACAATATTTGAATCGCCTGACCCGTTAGACGTGTTGTCAAAAATTTTGACACCATCACACCCAGAATTGACCTGATAGGACTCAAGTGCATCTGTACCGTAAAGCGTCAAAGTCCGACCTGATGTTGGCGCTAAATCAAGCGTGACTGTATAAGTTGTTCCTGTCGGCGCTGAGATATTAAAAGGAGCTGGTACTTCTTTGCCTTCAGCGTTAGTAACGGTTACACCAAAACGGTTATGTGTTTTCCCAAGATCAATAGAGTAGCTTGTTGATGTAGAGGTGGTTATTTGTGCCTTGCTAAATAGAGCGTTAGAGGTGTTATCGTGTATCTTTCCGCCCTTACACCACCGAGCTTGAATACCAAAACCAGTGTATTCATCGAGCAAGCATTTTGTAATCTCGAAATCTTCCGCACCTGAAAATACAAATGGGGTTATTTGAGAGTAACCCTTTTCGTGAGAGCAGTTAAAAACACTTGGACTAACCCCGCCCGATAAAATGTAATGACCCGTATTTCCTCTGAAATTTAAATTTGTTATCTGGTTATCTGTTCCGTGTTCAAAGATACCATAAGTATTCCCATTAGTGTCAATATTTAGTTTATCTATGGTTGCACCTAAAGCAGTAACTTCAATCCCCATATCGGTATTTTGAGTGATCCATTTCCCCTTAACACCTAAAAAACTTACCGCCTTATCAATAATAACTTTTGTGGAGATGGTGCAATTCAAATCAATAAGAACATTAGTCTGAGTGGCAGCAGCAGAGTTAAGAACTAATCCTACTTCTTGACCATCAGCTTTATCCCCTGTTAGTTTTGAGAGGGGTGTGTGGTCGGTGTAAGCGTAGGATGTGTCCTCGGCATTAACCCACCCCGTCATATCAATGTTTGGATTGTTTGTATTTTTTTCAATGATACTCACAACCTCATCACCACTATTCAGTAAAACCCTACCATGTAAAGGGTACTCTTGACCCTCTTCGTAATAAGTAAGACCTCCCATTTTATTAATAATTTTTTGTTGGTTTGATAAAGGTAAATCTTCAACGTTATATTTACTTGCTGTACCTAACCGTCCGATTTCTGCTTCAACGAAACTTTTATCTGCCTTTTTATACAACTCAGTATCAGTGTAACTTTTCAAAGCTAAGTCTTTATACCTTACCAACCAATCCGAGATAGTACTCATTGTGATTGCATAATTTCCAAAACCACCCGTAGGGAGCTTTAACCCATCTTCAACATCTTGTAATAGTATTTCAGGAGCATCTACAATTCTTAAATCTGCCATTTACTTTTCCTTAGTATTTTTTATTTGTTCAATATTATGGTTATAGTTTTCAACTTCATTGTATAAAGAGTTGAAGTCTGAAATACATTGTTGATAGTGTGGTTTTAATCGCTCAATTGCTTCAGATGACTCTGCTCCATCTTTGAGTGCTTCTCCATATAATTTACTGAGAATATTGACGTATCGTACGAAGTCCTCTTTGGTAGAGGAATTGTTTGTGACAATACTTGTGGTTCGATTATCGATTTTTTTGAGCAAGCTGTCATTAGTGGAACGGTAGTTAAGCAAAGCATCATTAAGATTTTTAATTTGTTCATCTTTCACCTTTAGATTTTCATCAAACTTTTCTTGGAGTCTTTCTTCAAGCTCTTTGTGTTGCTCAACTAGCTCCTTTTTCTCTTTTATAATTCTTTCATTTACTTCTTTGATTTCTGCTTTATGCTTTTCTAAGTTTTCTACAGCAGAATCTCTTTGGTGTTTATAAGAGATAGTGAAGAAAAGCAAAATTATGAAAATAGAAGAAACCAAAACAGGTTTCCAATTCTTGTAAATAAATAAACCAATTTTACCAATTACATCATTTAGAATAATAAGAAATGAACCCATTTTGATTCCTTAATTGTTGTTTTAATAATATTCATTAATGACTTTGTTACTTTAGTAGTTTTTAATAACTCTTTAGTGCTTTTAAGAATATTTCAGCATACTTAGCAATTTGACTTGCCCTATCTACACCATTAATAATTCTTCGAGCATTAACGAAGTCTGTTTTTGTTGTGTTAATATAGTCTGATAATTTCTTACCTGTATATAAACCGTTCTTCATTGAGTAGAGAGTAGCTTTAGTAGACCATTCTCTAGTGAGAAGCAGTTCAGGTTTTCTTAAGAAGTCAACCCCAAAGACTTTTGAGAGTTTTGAGTAGTTATCAAACCAAGTGTTTTGAGTATCACCTCTGCCGTAGTAAAGGTGTGGATAATCTTTGTATAAGTAAGCTTCTTTTTTATTCCCGTTCTTGAAACTATAAAGATCACCTTTTGAGTTTTTATGCCAAGTACCGTAAGGTCTTCCTTGACCCTTACCATACTCTTCGATAGGTTTCATTTTGGTAGCTGTTTCATGCCACACAGTAGCTAAGACATAGGAAGCTTGAGCATAAGAGATACCTCCATCTTTATCAATTTCCGAAACATAATGATTAATACCATCCACTTGCTCTTGTGTGAGCGTTCTACTTAAAGACGCTCGGAGGATATTGAATCCCCCTTGAGTCATTTTCATATTTACCTCAAATACTTTTTAGAAAACAATTTTAACCGTACCATCACTTGTACGATAGAAGTCACCAGTAACCAACCCGTCTGATTTTGCAGACTCATTATCCGAATAAACCCCTAGCCCTGATGCGCTTAATTGAACAGTCCATGTCTTCGAGAATCTTCGACCTGATGTACCTAGTGATCGCAGGTTATTACCGTCTGCAATTACATCATAAGCAAAAGAGTTGGTACATTCAGTTTGAGTGCGTGGCGAACCATTGATGATAAAAACTCGTTGTCGGGTTGTGTGTGTCAACTTGTAATAAAAAGTTCCGTTGTTTGCGTTAAGTATTTCGCAAACGTTACCTGACGGTAAGACTGTTCCAGTGTAATCTAAGATGTTTGGAAAACTTGTGCTGTAGAATGTAAATTTTCTACAACCACTATTACGCATAAATAAAATAATATGCTCTAAAGTTGACATGGTTGACCCCGTGATGGGGTTTAGCATGATACCGTTCTTACCTCGTGGTGGCATATAATCATCGTAGTTTGATCGATTAGTGTACGAAACTGCTGCGCTAGAGAAGTTTTTAGCGAAGACATCATCACTGCAATGCTCGACAATATAGTAATAAGCACCTACGTCATCAACACCATTAGTTATCGTTAGTGAATAGATTTTATTATCTTTAGAAACGGCAACACCCTCATTTTCAATACGAGTACTTGCTACACCTTGCGTTTTAATTGAATCAATGATTGCTCTTGCTTTGTTTTGGTCATACAGCAATGATTCATCAATATCACCATTTGTATTAAATCGCACAATCCCGTAAAGTCCGCTAGTGTCAGAAGTTAAACCACCGTAACCCCCAACAATAAAACCATCGCCGACCGAAAAACTTTGACGTTTAATCATTTGTGAACCATCATCAACCCATGAACCCCCTGAATACAGGAAAGGTAATTGCAATACACCCACAGGGTTGAAACTCAAATCATATTTAGTGATGGTTGTTCTATCTAAAATCGAGCCGATAGCGTGGTCGGCATTCTCACTATAAAAATACCCGTTGCGGTATGAAAACTGATACAGGTTTTTCACATCGTAAGATTGCACCAATGGTGGAGTTCCGCCGATCCAATCAAAACCACTTAAATTATATTTCTCAATTGGTGCGCTGGTTGTATTGCTATTTCGGATATAGAGGAAATCACCAACAACGGCAAAGCCCTCACCGTAACCCATACCTGCTTTTAAATATCCGAGTTCTTCACCAGTCTCAAAATCATACTTAACAATGCATATTTTTGAAGATGAGCCGAAATTACTAGAGTATGATACATATAAATGCATGCTCTCATCAAAGCAGATCCCTTGAGGATAGTACCAATTTGCCCCGTCCTCAATCAAAACCGCATCGTAATTTTTAAATTTTACAGGTATTGACAGCTTAATTTTTTTATTATGTTTTGACTTCTCTAGGGGTTTTACAGAATTAAACTCCTTACCGTTTACAATAAACGATCCGTTTTCGTAATTGTTTTGGTTTGGGATTTTGTTAACAACATAACTTAATCCGAGTAAATCTATATTCCTGTCTTGATATGCTAACTCAAGCTCATCAAATGATGCTGTATCATTTTTAACACCATCACCCGCAGCACCAAAGTCTTGAGTAGAGATATTCTCTTTATTTTTTTCTTCCTGAACAATACCAGACCAAGTTGAAATTTTAGAGTCAACCATCACCTCCACTTCATTTTTATCAGCTAAATCACCAAGATTCAGCCCACCTTTAATCTGCTGAAAAGTAACATCACCTTTTCTACCACCAACAGAATTAACCACGTTATTCTTATCAGCTTTATTTTGACTAAGAGTTTGATAATTACTATCAACAGTCGTCTCTAAACTACCAACTCTAGAATCTGTAAGTTGAATAGATTGTTCCAACTTTTCCTTTGCTTGAGTCACAATGTTATCAACTTCTTGTTTTGTGTAGACAGAAGTTTTATCAGCTTTAAGTTCAATAAGAGACTTTAATGTTTCATCAACAAGTTTTAATTCTTCTTTTGTTGCTAAAGAGTACTTCTCGACCAACCATTCAGAAATAGATTTGAGTGTTACGGCATAATCACCAAAACCACCTGTTGGGATTTTCATAGCATCTGTTGGGTTTTTTACAGGTAAGTCTGCAATTCTTTTACTGCTCATAATTATGTCTCCTTAAATTTTGTTTTACTTCTTGTTTAAATCGATTTCGTTGGTATTTTTTCAGGATGAACTTAACACTCATAAATGTTGAAAACACAACTGCTACCATTAAGCTGAATTGAATAGAAGGGTGGTATTCTGTTATGAAATCTATTTTATACACAGCAATACTCAAGAGTACACACAAAGAAATTCTTAATATATGACTAGGGATTCTCTCGGAGAAAGTGGTATCCCACTCACACCAAAAAATATAAAAAACAAGAAATAACATACACAGTTGAATTATTGTAATCATGAAAACCAACCTTTAATCTTTTCTGAAACACTATCTATGATTGTTGAGATTGTGTTAACACATTTATCAATCCATAGGTCTAAGTTGTTAGCGACAGCATCTGTAATCTTCAATCCACTGAAAGCTAGGAAGAAGTAAATAATCATTGCACCAAACTTATACCGAGTCATATCAAAAGCTTCTAGAACTGCCCCACCAATCATGTAGGCTACAAAAATACTCATTACAACCGCACCAAACCCTAAGAGTACTAACTTACGTTTCTGAGCTAGAGTACTCTCATCCCAACCTACTACTGTTGCCTTCTTATATATGGCTAGTACGCTCCCCATAAAGCTTGGGAATAACCACTTTAAGATTGCTAGTATTGCTGTAGTATCCATTACACATCCTTTATTGTTATTGTGTGAGGGTTGTTAAGCAGTTCTTCTCCATACTAATACAGTAATGGATGGTTGTACGTTGTTATGGGCTTTGTCACCACCTGCATAGTCAGTGGAGAATGACGTGTTGGCTCTCCCTGTACCATCTGCTGCCTGAGCATCACCCGCATCTTGAGGGTTCATTGAGAATGTATGGTTGTGTCGAGGCATCTCATCTACAGTTAGCTTGTGTTCATAAGAACCAAACTGACTACTAATACCTTTTGTCCATGCAGGATCAGAAGTTTTTGTAGACATACCAACAAGAGCTTTACCTTCACCGTAACGTTCCCATTTACCATAACCTAGAGTTACTGATGGGTCTGATGGGTTAGTTGTTAAGTACAGATCACCAACTCTGTATTGTTGGGTGTATTTAATTAAGTCCTTCATAGTTACAACATCTGTAGATGATTTTGTAATATCTACGTCAGGGTTGAATACTGCGATCACAGCACCGTTCTTTTGAATTACAGGGTTTGTTCCATTGTGATATAGCCCATCTGACGTCTTCCCATTGAAACCATAACCAACATTTAAACCACCTGATGAGTTTAATCCTGTGTTAGCAATATAACTTGTGCCCCAACACTTATTATACATAGCAGGGTTGTTTTTGGTGACATAGAAACTCAAGTAACCTTCACTGGATGTGATTGAGTTTACGGTTGCTCGAAGAGATGTTAAATCTTCACTCTTAGCCCATTTAATCTTCCAAATAGCAGGGTTTGTGATAGGTTGCTTGTCTGAGTTTTGAGACTGCGCTTGGTAAACATCACCATTAAAAGATACGAAAGCATTTTTGGTGTATGTTGTACCCTTATCCCAATCAGCAATACCTACTTGTAATAAGTAAGCAATAGCTGAATCTTGCCTATTCTCGATGTAGTTAACAATCTCAAAAGGAGGTTTTTCAACTACATGTCCTAAGTTAATCTTTTCTGAAGTTGGTGTGTACATTGTACCTTCAGAAGCCCAAACACCTGTTGAGTAGTTGGGTCTGCTGTAAGTTGGCATATTCTATTCCTTTATTAATTAACTAAATCTATTCTTACACCAAGAGCTACAGGGATAATATTATCGTCTCTGTCTGTCCTAGCTAGGAAATAAGCCCCTAAACCTGATGGGTCTGAAATACGAACTTTTAAGACTCTGTGTGATACACGATTGACAGTAGACTTCTGATTCCCTGTTACGAGGTTTAAAACTTGAACTAAATCATCTACAGAACAATTTGTATTATTCATAATGATACGAGCTTTAATAACTCTTCTGTACTCTTCATCATTAAGTCGTCTAGCTGTAGCTACATTGGTGTAAGAGTAACTATTCCAATAACCACCAATATTAGGGTTGTTGATTGTACCTAGAGTTTCAGCTTGATACGCACCTTCGAAACCAAAGTAAGGCTCTGTATTAAAATCCACTAACAACCTTTTTTGACCAACAAGACTGCCGATAAAGTCAAGGTGGTAATCCTTTGCTTCATCAATATTCAGCATATTCTTTGCTAAATACATCATGTCATCTTGAAGTGATTCTAAAGGTTGTAGAAGGGATAGCAATACAGCTTGGAAAATAGGTGACTCTTTGAATACAGAAGTTACACGTGAAAGTGCAACCTCATCGTAATCTATTTTTTGTACTTGCATACCGCACCCTACCCTACTGTAATGTTCTCTGCTGAGATTGTAGCAATTTCATTACTGTTAATAACAACAACGTTATCAGAACTCATTGAACCACCAACTCTACCAATCTTAAGCGAGTTAACAGCAAACCCTTGAATCGTATTGATTGGGGTATATAAACGAGACAAGTAAATATCCTCACCAACATCTAAGTTATTGAAGTAATCAACAATCGCTTGTTTAATCATGATTTGACCACCTGTTGGGAAGTCAGGATAAACAGTAAGTGACAATTGGATCTGTAATGGAACAGGTGTAACTCTTGAGAATTTAACTGTGTGTTGACCACCATTAATATCTCTAACAGTTTTAGTAACATTACCTACCATTTCAATACCTGCGGTAACAGATTGGAAAATAGTGTAGGCAATCTCATCGTCGTTACCACCTTGAACAGTGATACTCAAACCGTCTTTAACTGTAGAAACAGAGCTGAAGTTCACACCGGTTAATTGACCTAATCTAAGTTTGATAGCATCAATAGTATTCACAGAAGAATTTGCTGAGATGAATAATCGTTTTCTGAAGTTATTGTCTGTCTCAACACCTGAAGATGGTTCAATTGTTACAGGGTTTGTTACACCTAACCACCCTGAGATAGAACTACCAATATTTGTAATTTGATTAGGTAAGCTCTCTTGAGAGTTATATGTTAGTGCTGTTACATAGTTTTTGTTGTATGTGTTGGTAAACTCTAAGTCACCTGAAACAATCTTAAATGTACCTGTTTGTGTAGGATCTTTAATCTTAACTTTAATTGTTTTATCTTTGTTTTTAACAGCTTCTAAATAACTAGACTGAGTATTTACAGCATTGATAATACGATCAATAATCATATCAACTGTGGTATCTGTCATTGATGGTGTTACTGTAATTACAGGAGAATCACTCAAGTACCCATCAATGTTATAACTGATTTGATATAGTGGTGAAATTGATTTAACTGTAATGTCAACACCAACACAAGAAACATTAGAGGTTGTCACAGAAGAGTTTGTATAATAAACATCACCTGTTCTTGAGTTTGATACACGAGAGTTTGCAGGAATTGTTGTACCAAACTTAGCTTTTGTAATTACAAATCCGCTTGCTTGAGAGGACGTTAATCGTTTCTTATTGTAGAGAGTTTGTGCTAAATAATCTAACTGTAAACCTTCAGCATCATTCAAACTCATTGATTGAAGAATCAAAGGAGCAATCTCTGCTGTCTCTACAATTGGTACTGAAACTAAAGAGAACAACCTACCAATAACAGAAGAATCATCTGCTTGTAATGTATCACCGTTTAAATAAGGAGCTAAGGAGATAGTGGCATTGTCAATCATTTGTTGACGAACTTCTTCCACACTTAAAACTCTTAAACCACTCTCGTCAAATTCTACTGTCATATCCCTTAAATCCTTATAATCTTGTTATCATTTGATTACCTAAGTTATCAGTGAGGATTAATTTATTCTCATTGATCAACAAGTAATACTTAATTTTTTCTTGCATTGTTGTAACTTTAATGGTGAACTCACAAGAGTATTTATAACCCTCTACTTTAGAACTGAAACTCGTAATCGATTCAACAAATAAATCTTTGATGATTTCTGTTTGTAAGATTGCATCTACTTTAGACTTCATCACTCCAACACCAAATACATCATTTAAGTAGTCGATACCGTAGTTTAAGTCTAAGAACCATTCTCTCTTGAATGTCTTGAGTCTTAGGTAAAGTCGTTGTGTAACCTCATCTTGACGAGTTTTTACAAATACTAAATCCCCACCTTGTAAAACTAAATCTTCAGTTTTTTGATCTAAATAAATATCCATAAATTTCCTTTAGAGTGGGTTTGGAGGGGAAGTTGTCATCGGTGAACCGTTATCTGTATACGGATGATCATGGATTGTCATGAACTGATAAACACTCTTACCTTTAATCTCAACATCATTGTTTGTTTTAACTAAGGAGTTCTTAGCGTCAACTAATGTCGCATCAACTGTCACTGTATCTGCTGTAATATCGGCTTCTTTGGTCTCAACAATAACCTTGTCAGATTTAATCTTAACTTCACCCTCAGAGGTTAGTGAGATAACAACCTCATTGCTTTCACCGACATTGTGAATTATGTTTAAGTTAGTATTGTCAATATCGTTTGTGTAATTACCATTGTCATAGATAGAATCTAACTTCGTATTGAAACCGAGTAAGGCAACTGCTGAAGATGGCTGTAAAGTTCCAAAGTTTCTAGGGGTGTGGGGTTCTCTGTTACCTCCCTTAAACTCTTCAATATCGTCACCATTAAAAACAAGAAGTACAGTATCTCCCTCATTAACAGGAAACTGAATTACTGAGGTTATTGTTGATGGAGAAACGATTGGTACATCATGGATCGCACTTCGTTCCATATCATCGTAGTCAAACATGACTTTGTTAGTCAGAGGTTTTACATCAATAACACCGTCTTTAATATTTCGGATACTAAGAACTTTAGCAGGGCAAGAAAAAGATAATGAATCTAAAGATGCTCTAACTACCTTTTTGATTTGAGGTTCTATTTGAAACATTAATCTGTATCTCCTTCTACTGTTACACCTTCTTCTAGACTGTTACCGAGTTGTCCTGTCAGGTTAAGTCCTCCACCACTATCTTGAACTTGTTTTTTCTGTTCTTCTGTTAAGTGACTGTCTCGGACACCTGAGCTGTCTTCACAGTAAAGTTCCATATAACATTCTCCTGCACCATTAGTACCTTTAAGTGTTATATTTCTAACCCGATATACACCATCGTAATCAGAAATCTGAGAATCGATTGTTACATGAGTTTGAGGTTTAACGGACGGATTGATTAAAGCTTTAACACGAACAAATGTTCTACTAATTTGCTTCTTACCTTCTTTACGAGGTTTAAAATCTTTAACTTTCTTACCCTCAGCTTTTCTCTTTTTCCATTTGCTAAGCTTTTCTGCTTCCCTTTGTTCTTTTTTGGCAATTGTTTCAGCACCTCTGCGAGTGATTTGTTCATTCGTTCCAATATTCCAACTCTCAGGAACACTTACAATTTGAACTTCTTCTTGAGGTGAACCTAACAACCCTGAATCTCTTGAGAATATGTATGAGGTTTCGTTGTCTAATGTTTCATAAAGATTATTGAAATTTGACTCATTTACCTCTTTGGTTTTGATTATCTGAACCGATGATTCCTCCGTTACCTCTTCTATTTTTTCATATGCTTGAGAAGCTTTCTCGATATAGTGGTTAACAACTTCATCTTTAAACTCACAATCAAAAGATTTACTACCATCCTCGTTTGTTACGTTCCTACCAATCACACCATATTTTTCAGAGAAAACCGTTAAAGCGCTCTTTCCGTTCATTGGGTCTTGGATAGCTATCACTTTTGCTGTTTGTAGGTACTCGGCAACAGAATCTTGAGTGTCGATTGGGAAGTTTCGAAGTCTAAAGTTCATCGTATCCTTACCTGTTACAGCAGTAACTACGTTAGATAATTCTTCAAGAAAAGTTGTCTCTTGATAATTGGAGAAAACCCTACTAAACTGATATTCCATGAAGTTTGCACAAACATTAAAGATTGAAACAACATCATCAGAATCTTGTTGTCTTGATACAGAAGTTATTGCACCATAAAATAACGGTTTAACATTCTCAGGTTTATTATATCCAAAGCTGAGTTGTAGTTCACTCCCTGCTTCGGTAACAAACTTGTGAGTATCTTCCGATAAGTTAAATATTCTAACCTGACCAACGGATGCTTGTGCAATCTCATCAATGGTTTTGAAGAAGTCAAATTCAATCCGAAGGGGTGATTGGAAGGTTATCTTCTGTTTTGTCTTAAAGTTACGAACTTCAACCTTAATAATCCTTCCAAATTGGACATAACCGTTTTGGTTTGCTTGTAGTGTTATCGAATTTAAACTTTGAACTTCTTCCATGATACCCTCTTATGCTCGACCACCAACATGGAGGTCTAGTTGTAATTCTGAAATCGTCTCATCATACTCAATATCGTTAGATATGAAAGTCAACCAATAATCATCTTTCCAATTTAAATAGTCTTCAGATTGGAAGTTCGTGTTTTTTGGTTCTAGGACAAGAGAAAGTGTTATCCCATAAATCTCTGTGTTAATGTTGCAATAAACTCTGTCTAAAGAACCAATGAAAGTTCTTTGCAAAAGAATGTCATCGTTCACAGTCCTAAGAGCTATGAACCTTTTTGAATTTCTTGTGTTATAACCTACTTCAAGAATAATTTGCAATCCTTGAATAGAAAGATATGTTGTGTAGCTAGGTATATTTTGCAATATAACCCTAGTTCGTGTTACTGAGTAATCTTCTAACGCCATACATACCTCTAATCTAATGTTTCTGAAATTCTAGCCATCTCGAAGT
Source organism: Candidatus Scybalousia scybalohippi (assembly GCA_018065645.1). GTDB lineage: Bacteria > Bacteroidota > Bacteroidia > Bacteroidales > P3 > Scybalousia_A > Scybalousia_A scybalohippi. The sequence continues at coordinate 20,606 of JAGHSX010000100.1, read as the reverse complement.
TCTTCATTTCTTGAACTGCTCTCGCTCTTTTGTATATATCAATTGTACTAGCATTCTTAGCATCTTGAATCAAGGCTTTTGAATTGGAATCCTTCGTCTTCCCGATAGTTGTTTTATCTGCAACCGTTTCATTAGTAGATTTACCATCACCATCTGTGGTAGCTGAAGCAATATTAGCTTGACCTGTCGGTTTTGGTATCTTCTGAAGCAACGGCTTTTGTTCTTCTGTTGTTAGTGTTTCCGTTTGTGTTACAGCAACTTGAACTTGTTCTACAGACATCTTTGGGAAAACTGCTCCTGATATCCCTGAACCCTGAGAGAACGATAAACTAGATATTACACAGTTCTCAATTAGTTCAACTTGAGTTGACTCTAAGTCTTTCAGTTTTTGAGTATCGTCTGTGTTGTACGAGTTATTATAAGAACGGAGAACACTAAAAACCTTTCGATCAACTAAAAGATTTCTAATGTCGTCTTCAATTCTAATGTGCCTCTCAGTGTAACTAGAAGAGTTATCAGACGGAGAAACAAAAGCACCATTACTCCAAGTCAATTCTAAGCCTTCATCAAAAACACTGTAAGCTGAAACAATTCCTGAGATATCAAACTTCCTGTTTTCAAGAACAATGTGATCTGAGATAACAAAACCTCGTTCAACAGGATTCTTGCAGATTTGTGCTGAATAGCTTTCATCAAAAGAAGTGATTGAATCAAAGGAGATAATCTTCTCAATTTCAGATTTGTCATCCCTGACAATAATCGTGTAAATCAATTTTATTCTCCTTATGGTGCTTGTGTAATGGCTTGGTTATTCCAATCGACATTGAGTATCGCTTTCTTCTGATTCTCAAGGTATATCTTAATTTCTGTAGGGTTGTTGTAGACACCTTTAGGTCTATCTCTCTGTAATAAAGCAGGAAGAGGTGCGCTAACTTGAGTGTTTCCGTGGTTAATTGCATCTAGTTTTGCAATACCTGTGATGCCTTGTTTTTGACGTTCCTTGTACTTTTCATCAATATCTAACATCGTACCGATAGCTTGCCCTGTCTTACCCCATTCCCACGGTTGGAACAACTTACCTGAAACTTTCGCCCAAAAATTCATCTTGATTAACCAACCGTCCATTAAAGCACCTAAGTACTCTAATTTGGCAGCCCAAACATCCATCCAAGTATGTTTACCTCCAAGAGATTTTTCAACAGCGTTAGCAACGTCGATTAGGATAAATAAAACACTAATCCATCCAAGAAAACTTCGTGTGACAAACTTAATTGCCATACCAAGACCTCCTTTTAGGAATCTTGCCATCTTCTGAAAGACTGTAGTTCCTTGACGAGCATACCTTATCACCACTTGAATGACTCTTGCTTTTCGCAAGAAGAACATAATTAATGAACCCAAGATGATTTTTAATAAACTACCTTCACCCATGTATTTGTCTGTAAAAGTACTCAGGTCTTTGATCTTATCTGTTAGGTAATTTACATCATCCCCAAGCCTTTGGAATACTGGAGCTAGTGAATTTAAGACCACCATCAATTGATTCAATAAACCAAAAATTGAACCTAACATTTTATCCAAACCACCTTGCATGATGGATTGTGATAGTTGGTTGAAATTCTCTTTAGCAACACTTTGTTTGTATAAAGAAGAATCTTTATATTTAGCTAAAGCTCCTGATTTCTCTGCCTGATCCATCATCTTTTGGAAGACAATAGGCATGATCTTAGCAGGGTCTAACTTATTGGCTTTCTGAAGCTTCTGAACTTCTTCATTTGTCTTAACTTTATAAGCTTCTTTAATAGCATCATAGACAAGTTTACGAGGAACTAAACCTTGACCTGTTAACTGATTCATCTCCTCTGCTTGAATACGACCAAGAGAGAACATTTGGTTTACAGCCTTGAATAGTAAACCTTGCTCATCTTTTGTTGCACCCATAACAGCAAATGAGGTTGACATGTTGGTCATTAAAGATTTCTTTTGATTCTTGTTCAAACCTTCAGCAGACATATTAATCTGAGCAAAAGCTTTACCAAGATCAGCAGAAGCGACACCAACTTCTAAAGCGGTCTTTTTAACATAAGCTAAAGAATCATTGAAGTCAGCTAAACCTTTAGATGAGAACTGTAAAACATTCTCCATCTTTTGTTGTTCACGACCACGTTCAACAACTTCTTTTAAACCATAACCTAGTGCAGGTAGACCACCACCAAGAAGAACAGCAGGAGACATTGAGCGGAAGAAACTAAAAGGGTTGTTTCGATTACCACCGAAGTTCGAACCATCATTACTACCACCACCGTTACCACCACCTCCACCTCTAGGTCTACCACCTGCACCACCGTTTGTATTGCTCGGATTGGTATTAATTCTAGGAGGTCTACCACTACCTAAACTTCTTAAGCGTTTTTGAATTGACTTTAAAAGATCATCAACACGTGCTAACTCATCACCATAAGCTTTCCATTTAGGTGCTCCATGAACAGCAGCAGCGTTAATCTTACCCAAAGCTTTAGTGGTGGTTGGTTGTTGCATACCAATAGAAGCGAAAGATTTATTGACTAAATCGACAGCTTTACTAAACCCTGTGTAAGATGATGCTACATCACCACCCAGTTTCTTAATTTTATTAGAAGTGTTGAATGCTACGAAAGACTTATTAGCTGAATCAACCGCTGTTTTTAAAGCTCTGAAGTTTCTTGCTAGTAATGCAGAATCAGCCCTTGCATCCTTGAGTTTACCTTTAAAAGTATCTAACCCTGTGGTGTCAACATTAAACCCAAGAGTTGCAAACATTTTAGCGATTTGTTGCATTTACTTCTTCCTTTGCTTTTCTTGTTCTGCGTAATACATATCATCGACTTCTTTCAACTCTAATAAGTTGTAAACATCCTTGACTGTGTATGTGTGGTTTAACTCGTAGAGTAATTTAGCTCTATCAACACCTTCCATGCCCAATACATGTAACCACTCCAAAGGCATTGAGAAGTTCTTTTCAAGCTTTTTAATATTAGGAGGTATTACCCTCGGTTCTGACTCGTTGCTTACGCTTTCTCGAAATCGATACCGAGTTGTTGAAAAACATCTGCGTAGTTCAACTTAATAACTTCAAGAGCTAGTTTTAATAGGGTCATATAGTTCTGTTTGAACTCAATATCAGGGTTAATCCCCATACCATCTTTCTGAACATCAGCTACCAATTCGAAGATTAAGTTAACGAACTCATCAGTACCTTCTAAGAATAAGTTTTGCATAATGCTTGATACATCTACGTTGTCTTGATCAGACATACCTACGATAATTGGTGTAGCGTACTTAGTAAGCTTACCCATAAGTTGGAAACCTTTACGACCTTTGAATGGGTGTAGGATGTACGCATTACCATTAATATTTACGATTGTTTGTTCCATGTTAATCTCCTTAATTTTGTGGAATATAGTCAGGACTATCAGGTTCAATAGCCACAGGTGTTTCTTCTGTTAGTGTGTTTGCAATGATTGTTGTATCCAACGGGTAAAGACCAAAAGTATATTCAATATCCCCTGCTTCAATACCTTGAGTTAATGCTCCCGCTGAAATAAGATGACCATGAAAGTTTCCAATGAAATTCCCATTATCATACATAGATACCTTAACCCACCCTTTACGTCTCGTCTGAGCGTGTTTTAGAGCCTTTAGAACATCATTACACTGTGCTGTAGGTAGAACTGTTAATCGAGCTGTAACGTTCTCAAAAGTCTCATAATAAGCATAGTATTGAGCGTCTATCCCTGTTTCAGTCTTACTGATTACATCTCCTGATAATTCAACAGAAGTTAAACCATCTAATGTAATCCCTGCTACAACAAATCTATTTTTACTTGCATCATAAACTTTAGTCTTTCGAGTAATAGCCTTACCTAAAAGGTTTTGAGCTTTACCTAATAACCCTGAAACGATTGTCATTAAAACTCCTTAAAACTTCGAAAAGACTGTTTCACTTAATGTATCTAACATTCGTGAAGTTGTATCTTTAATTGATTCTAGGTTAATCCCTAGTGATTCTGCTGTACTAAGAGCTGAGAATAAGTGTTGTAATTTCTCTGCAACTTCGTAAGTATCAGCACTTCCCATTCTGTTGTAATTACCATCATGACAAATGAATGTCCATGTGGTTACTTCTGATTGAGCTGTGTAACTTGTTGATGGTTCTTCATCGAAGAAAACGTCTGTTGCTGAAAATGTATCAAACTCTCTACCTGATGATTTATCTTCAATTGATATTGGCATCTTAAATTCAATACCTGCTTTCTGATAAATCTTATATAATTGATGTAACCATGTATTTGTAGGTGAGGTTTGAAGTAAGTGTACTGAAACTCTGTAGGTTGCATAACGATCTACAAAAGCAGTTCTACTACCATCCATTGCTTTACGGAAAGTAGTAGCACCCTCTTGCCTCTCAATGTCAGCTACACCATCAGGAGAAAAACCCTCCATAGCTAAACCAAAGAGTTTGACTTTCACTAACGATGGTGCGTAAGTTAATACCTTTTTATCTGACATTGAAAACCTCTTTAATTATGCTTTAACCCAAGTCTCATCAACTTCTACACCAAGCTGTTTAAGCTTGTCTGCTACTTCTTGCGGTAACATACCATTACCACCAATGAAGTGTTCTGCGTATGGAAGGACTAACACCCACTCACGGTTTGTTGCTGACTGAGAGAACTCTTCAGTAGTTGGATCAACAATATAAGCTTGATCTGAGTAAACGTATGAACGACCACTCTTGTCTGTAATAGTACAAGTGAACAAACCACCACCACGTAAGTCTTGCTCATCGTAAGAAACTAAACCACTAAAGTAGTCATTAGATTCTGAGATTTGAAGCAAAGAGATAGTTGCTCGGAATGTCTTGCTAAGTCGATGAGTACGTTGATGCCAACCGTCTACACCTTCGGTAGATTCCCATGTAGGGTCTTGACGTTCGATTGAAACAACTGAATCAGCACTAAACCCTGTAACAACAAAGGATACGTTCGTTTTAGGGTGTGAGATTACAATTGTTACTTGTGAAGGAATATAACTTCCTACGATTCCCTTAACTGCCATTTTATATTTTATCCTTTATTATTAAGCGTAAACTGTACCTTGAACACCATCAACATAGATAATAGCACCTGCTAATCTAGCTCGGAATGAGATACCTGATAGGACACCTGTAGAGCGTTGTTGAGATGTTAAGTTCAAAGCATTTGGAGTGATGATTTGGAACGGTGATTCATCGGTTAAGATGTTGTTATTAACTGCTTCACTCAATACTGAGTACAGTTCAGCTTTAAACAAATCAATACCTGCATTCGTATAGAGGATTCGTTCATTGGTATACAGTAGATTCCAATAACGTTCAGCGATACGCACCTTTAACCAAATAGCTCCAAGCATTACATGAATCTTCTCACCACCCACCATGTTCATGCTACCTGCTACAACAGAGTCAGCACCAACCTTAGTGTAGAACTGTACGTTCTTAGCTCGTAAGTTCGTAATCTGAGTAGAGGTTAATTTGTTAGCGGTTAAACCAACAATAGTTTTGTAACCCCAAAGGTTTGAACCAATAGTTGCTGAAGCATGACGACCTGCGTAAGCAGCTTCAGGAGCTACAACATTAGCATCATCGTAGTAAAGTACTAGGGTGTGGTTTAAGCCTTTCTCAGACAACTTAGAAGCCAAATCTGTGGTTGCTGTTGTAACTGTTGCTTCATCTGAACTTGAAGTGATATAAATCAAATCTTGTGTTTCAATGAAGTCAGCTAAAGCTTCCTTCTGAGCATCTGTTTTAGCATCAGTGATTAAGAAGAACCATTCTGAAGTAGCTCCAAGAAGATCATTGGTTGCTGTAACATAATCTACATTCTGAGGATCATCAGCAACGATCTTACCGACAACAATTGACTTAGGTCTTGGGTCTTGAGCGAAGATCCGTTGAGCTGCGATGTAAGCAAAGTCTGTTACTTCAAAATCATCTTCAAGCATTGAATTTGTATCTTCGTAAATTCGATAATCTTCTGCAAAACGCTCATGGACAGATAAAACTGCAATCGTTTGCAAATCTCGAATTGTTTTAGAAGATGTCTCTCTTGTGATATCAACTTTTACAATTGATTCGATTTTCATCTATTTTTTCCTTTTTATTGATAAATATAACCTTCAACTTTGTTGACACCAAGTATCGAGTGAAGAAGATTCGCTGTGAATTTAAAGCTCACTTTGTTGTTCTTTCTGTCTAATTTCTTTTCTGTAATTTGATAGTTTGAGAATAATGTTTGATAAACTGCTTCATCTAAAACTTCTTTCAACCTTTGCTCAAATCTTAGTAAACCATTATTTGTAGCATTAACCTTTTCTTCTGTTTTAAGAAGATTCCAACAGTTTCTCTCAATAGCCCACTTCAACCAATCTAAGCTGATTTGCTGATCAATCGGATAACCTTGTCCTGTTGTTCCTGTACCAACGGTAACTTTATTACCTTTAATAATTACAGAAGTATTTGAGAAGAAGGGAATCTCTTTTAGATCGAAGTATTCAACATCTACTAAAGTCTTAAACAACCATTGTGTACGACTAGGGAATATTCCACCACATCTACCAATCCAAGAACCTTCAGGATATTTAGGAGATACGGTTGAGGCTTGTTGTTCAGTGATATCTTGGTATTCTAAAAGTAATTGATCTTCATTATCCATCAAAACTCTGAAAGCCCCTTCAGGATCGTACTGAGTATCTTTAAAGTCGTATTGAGGTTCTTTTGCTAAACCTATACTATTTTCATCATACTCAAGAGTTTCTGATTCATCATTTGAATATAGTCCTTTAGCATCCTCAATTGTTTTTAGATTATCAAACCTCCAATACTCATTAATCCCTGTTGAGGAGAAATAGTTATTTGAAGTTGTTGATATTGTAAAACCTGAATCTAACTCAATAAGGTTTCTACTGTCATACAGGATTGAACTATCAAATGTTGGTTGGAAGTAATAAACAATCTTTCTTCCTGCAACAAACAATGAATCGTCTCTGTCTGATGAAAAGTATTGAAGCTTTAGTTCTGCTTGAATATGATTATTAAACTCTAGCACATCAACTAAATCTTTACTCTCAATAACAACAAAGTAATAACCTTCATTACTTAACCTACTATAGGCTTCTGAGTAAGTTTCACCAATCCGTTTCTTTCGAAGAATAACTTGAACACTCTTGTTTTGACGCATGACACTTCTTGTAAAGTTATAAGCTTTAGAGGCATACATAAAGTTGTTTTTCGGTAAGTCGGATAATTCAAAAACTCTTAATTCGTCAGGTGTGTCTAAGCCATTATCTTCATAAAAGAAAGCAACGGTTCTGAATGCAGAGTTAACTAAAGACGATGTTTGTTCGATATTAATCTGTACTTTTACTGGGTTGTAATCAATCTGTTGCATACAACCTCCTAAATCAACTTAGCGATAATAGACTCAATACCGAAAATACTTACAGCTCTTGTGTTTGTTTTTAATCTAATTGTCATTCCATTTGAAGCTAATGTTGAGTCACCATAAATAACAGTCGATACATTAATCTCTTGAATCTTATTATCTCCTCGAAGTGGGAAGTCTTCAGAATAAGGAGTGTCTGTAGTATCCTTACTGAAAGTAACATTTAGAAAATCAGGGGTATCAGAAGCTAAAACTTTAAACTTGATTCTTACAGAGTAATAACCTGCTGTATCTTGAAGTAAGTATTTTTGATTTGTTGCATTGTAAAAACTATCAACACCATAGGGATAGTTAACGACATTAGTTGTCGCATTATTTGGTAAAACAACATCACCATTAGCAGAAATAATTAAAGGGTTTGTTTGAGTGTAAGCGGAATCTTTATAACTAGCCCAACCTGTCAATTGGTTTGGAGCGTTTGAATCAACCTCAGTACTGTCAGAGTAAACAATATTAATACTGTTATCAGGATTGTAAGTCAGTGTGGTTATGGATTTACCATCTACACCATTAGTACCATCTTGACCTTTTTCACCTTGCTCTCCTTGTACACCTTGAATACCTTGAACACCCTGCTCACCACGAACATCTGTCGCTTGATTGATATCAGAAACTAAACCTGATTGACTTAAGTATTGACCAATCTCAGGAGTAACACCTGTACCACCAACCCAACCTGTTACTTGATGAACTCTACGATCACCATCTTCAACAACAGCTAGAGTGGGAGACCAACCACTAGTACCGTTACTACCATCAACACCATCTTGACCTTTTAAATCAGCAGAAGATGTTCCTGAAGCAGACGTGATTGTTAAAATCGTACCATTCCAAGAGTGTTGTGCTGAAACACCATTAATACCATTCTTACCATCTACCCCATTAGTTCCTGCCACACCTTGCTCACCTTTCTCTCCACGCATAGTGTTTTGAATCCACTGCTGAAGAACACCACGACCTAGTTGCTGAGCTTTACCATCATTAACAATTAAGAAATAGTCATTTGAGGTAAACTCAGCAGAAGGTGTTACGGGGAGCTGTGCTACATTAATTTCTGCCATTATAATTCTACCTCAACTTGAATTTCTGTTTCCGTTTCATCTTTATTAGTTAACTTCCCTATCATATCCACTTCAGAGATTGTGTTAACTGAGAAATCTTCTAAACGTGTTGTTAGTATTTGAATATCGAAGATTGATCTCTTATACATCACTGTGTCAACAGGTGTGCTTGAATACATCGCATCACCAACACTAAGAACACCTAAACCACTTTGAGAGAAGCTTGATAAGTATGTATCTGATTCAGCAATACCAATCCTTAAACTCTCAAAATCTTCTTGTTTAATGTCTGTAGATAAAGCATGAAGTGTCAACCTACATAAGAATTGGACAGGTTTTGAAATTGATTCAATGTTTGTTTTTGAAGATATGTTCTTGTTTGCTGAACCAATATCTCTTGGAGCTAAAACTGAAACTAAAACATAAGGAGCTTCAGGTTCAACACCATTTCTGTCTGATAGTACATACTTAAAACCTAAGTTTAATCGATTCAATGCTTCAATTATTTTACTCTCGTAGAGCATCTCTAGCATCTCCTTCTGTTCTAGGTCTTATTTGATCTTTAATTTTAATTGCTACAAACTCAACATGCTTACCAAAGTTTAAATAAGGCATTGTTGCTTTGACTTCCCAAAGTGTACCGTTATAAACGATAACATCAGGTTCTAAGTTTCTAGCTCCACTTCTTGAAGTATAAACCCATTGATTACTAGAACCCCAAATAGCTTCTTTATCTCTGTCACCTTCAGGAAGTAATCTTGTTTGATTGAAGCTGAAAGCAGGTTGAATATTTGCTTTAATCTTTATTTCTTTCTTTGTTGCAGGAATCCATTCACCATCAACCCATTCTCCTGATTGCTCATCATCAACATCTCTAAGAACAGTGTAAACTTTCTTCCCTAAGTTCGTAATACTCATGTAGCACCATCCCTAATTTTATTATGATTTGTACTGAATGTTTTAGATTCAAAACTGTGAAGTAGCATCCCTGAGATACCGTCTAAGATGAAGTCGTGACCTTTAAGTTTGATTGTTGTTGGTTTTAAATTAGCAAAACCTTGATTCATGATTACATCTGAGAATGACTTCTTAATATGAGTATTCATCGCACTCAACTTAGAGGAGTCGTATTGACCATTTAAGGCTGAAAGGAAGTACTCTTTAATATAAGGTGTTAAGGATTGTTCTACAGCTAACCTAGTGTAAGTTAAGGAGGGTCTTGGAGGCATACCACCATTACCACCTTTGAATAAAGGTAAACCATTAGAAGCCGTACCGAACTCATTCCAACGCGCTACTTGAGCAATGTATAAACTCTTATTCTTCTTATCTCGATACTTCTTACCGTTAATCCAACCAAACCTAATGTGTTTTGTGTGTGCTTGCTTACAAGCTTTAGCAATATTATTAAGCATTGTTATATCAAGGTCTGCTTTAAAATCCATACTTACAGCTTGATTCTTCTTTTGGTATCTAGCCATAATTACCTCTCAACGAAGTATTCTGTTCTTTCTTCTTGCTCTCTAGTGTGATCAGGGTAATACTCTCTATAAGACTTCCAATTAGGAATACCTGAAGATTGACCTAAGTAGAATGTTGAGTGAATCAATTCTCTACGAAGTTCATACTCAGCTACAGTCTCTCGAACAACACCACCAACATAAACATTCGGCATATTACCTGAAAGCATGGGGTTGGTGAGTTTACCTTTCAACCACTTCATGTAGTTATTGAATCTCTCACCTAAGTAAGCATCCTCTTGACCTACACGCTGTCTAAATCCGTTGATTGCTAGGTTAGCTAAGATTGCATTACCAATTGTCGTTCTTAATTTTCTAGGTGAATTACCGTAAGTGTTAATAAAGTACTGATAACTTTGATCAGAGAGAAATTCATCAAACTCATCTACATCACCAAACTCTAATCTTAAAGCATCAATTGGATTATTGATCGGGTCTAAATCTTCTCTCATATAAGTTCCTTATTATTTCATAGTTTAAGAATCTAAAACGTGTAAATCCTTAAAGTATGAAAGGTCTACGAACAGACCAAACATACGAACTACTTAGGCAGTAGTGATTGTAATATCGATTGACATCTCAGGACGAGTCATGAAGTACATGTTGTGCGATTCAATAGTGATATCTAAATGAGTGTCATTTTTGATACCAGTTGAACGAGCAAACCATTTTTGACCTTTCTGACGTAGTTGAGAAACATACGGAGCAGGGCAGAACTTAGCTTCATATAAACCTGTCGCACCATGTACGATTGTCCAAGCTTTACCTTGTACTGTAGGTTCAACAACTTCACCATCATGACGATAGAACTTCTGTGGGTAAGTACGGAATACAATATTCTCGAAGCGGAACTCTTGCGCCCAACCATAACGAGATTTTTGTTTGATACCAACATTACCGTTAAGGATTTCATTACCTAAGTACAAACCACCTGTACCTTGTAACGCAAGTTGGAAGCGAGAGATCAAGTCAGGGTGTGAAGTAATCGCTGTAAAGTCTGCATCACTAACAACAACCTCAATCTCACCAAAGTTACCATTGAAACCATTAAGTGTAGACACTTGGTTACGAAGAGCATTAAGGTCAGAAAGTAGGTTCTGAGTTGCAGGGTTAGCATCGATAGTTGCTGTAGAGCGAACTGTACCAGTGTTAACGAATTGGTCAATAGCAGCATCACCATTGTACGGGTCACGAACAATACCTTGAGTTGCTGTGAAAGCGATATACTCTAAGTTGGCTGCACCAACATCAGCTAGACGACGAGCTTCTTTAGCAACTGCTTCAGCGAAACCTTCTTCTTGCTCTAAGTCCCAAGATTGAAGAACGTTTTGTAAGTCTTCAACGTGAACACCACCATCTTCTTTTACAGTGACAGAAGAAAGGTTAACAGCTTTACGCTTCCCTTTAATCACACTCATAGACTCACGACCTGTACGAGAAGTCAATTTAGTCATACGAGTGTTAGGTTGTTTCTCGATTTGATACATATGAGTGGTAGTGTTAATACCTTGTTCTTCGAACAAACCACTTTCAGCGATACGACCGTAAGTTGGGTTGTATTCTTCGATTGTAGCACCAAGATCAATTAAAGCACCGTTAAAAACAGGATTCTTAATAGTTGACATATTTAAATTTTTCCTTTTATTTGTTTATGAATTGACTATTAAGTTAAGTCAGGTTTTTGTTGTTCAAGAACTTTAAAACGATTCTTGGTGGTGAATACAGCTTCAACAGCTTTCTGTGCAGCAGCCCCTAAGTCGTAATAAGCAGTACCATCAAAGTCTAAGTAGCCTTTACGGAGGACACCACGACCATCACCACGAGTGATAACAGTTACGAATGGAGTACCATCTTGTTCAGCACCAGTAGCAGAAAGACGATCAAAGTTACTACCATCTGTAGGTAGGTCTTTACCAACGAACACAGCAAGGTCTAGAGCTTCAGCAGTTGCTAAGTCAGCTACGTCAGCAGCAGTAGCAAGACGAGCAGTTTTAGCTACATAGTCAACAACTACAACAGTACCCACACGGGCAACTTTACCTGATGCCAAAGTTAGGTTTACATTCTCACGACCATAACCAACATCGGTATTAACTTCCCAACCGAAAACATCAGATGGTACGATTTGGTTAAAATCTAAATTTGTAATAACAGCCATTATTTTAATTCCTTATTTAAGTTTTTTCATTTGAGCTTGAACTTTGTCAGCAAAGCTAAGTTGAGTTTCAGTGTGCTTACCTTCACCACCTTTTTCTTCTAGTGAAGCTTGTTGTTTCTCAACACTTGCACCAAAACCTTGAGCAACAATATCGAAAGCATCATCAGATAGTGCTTCTGTAGAAGTCAAAATGTCTTGAAGTTTCTCATTGTCTTTACCAAGTGCTTCTTCTAACATCGCTTGACGTTTCTGCATCTTAGCTTGAGCTTCTTGTTGAACTTTCTCTTGCTCTAGTTTTTCATACTTTTCAGTTAACTCTTGTAGTTGAGAACTAAGTGTTGATTTCTCACCTTCTAAAGCAGTTAACGATTCTTGAACTTGAGCAAGCTGAGTTGTAAGTTCTTTATTTTGTTCTAACGCTGTGCTAAGTTGAATTGGCAAATCTGCATTTGCTTGCAACTCTTCTACAGCAGGAGTATCTAACTTTTCTTTAGACATGTTTTCCTCTGATTGTAAAAAATACGTGGATTGATTAGATTTAGCTTTTGGTAGGTATTCATTGAAGAACTCTGATTTCGTCATAATTTTATCGACAAAACCAACCTTTAAAGCTTCTTCTGCATCAAAGACTTCTGCTTGAGTTGCAATAACATCTTCGACTTTCATGTTTCGGTTCTTAGCTACAAATGAATTGAACTCTAAACCTGTCTTATCTACTTTTGTTTGAATGTTCGATAAGAACTTCGGAGAAAACTCACCCGACTCTAAGAATGGGATTTTCTGATCTCCGTTGTAAACAAACGTTCTAGTTAGACCGATGTTCTCTAACATTTTTGAATTATTAATTAACTGTACAACTACACCAACTGATCCTGCTTGAGCATCAGGTCTTGCGATGATCTCATCTGCGATTGAAGTCCAAGCGTATGCTGCGGAAGCTGACATACCATCGATGTAGGCATAAATTTTGATACCTTTTTCATTAGCAAGGCTCTTAACTTCCGATGCCATTTCGAAACATGTGAAGGCTGATCCCCCGCCACTGTCCACATGGAGGACAAGCTCCTCAATACCTTCGTTAACTTGCTGTTGGAATGTACTGAATAACTTTTCATAAGAGGTTAACTCCATACAGTCTGCGTCAATTTCACCTGATTTAGCAACAAGAGTACCTGTAATTTCTAAGTTACCTCGTTTACCACCATTAGTGATACCTAACTGACGATAACGTCTCTCTCGTTGTTCTTGATCTGATAGAGTGCTTAAATCTTCTTTAACCTCTACAGCCTGAGCTTTAGGTGTGATCTCAACCTCACCGTTAGCTCGACTTACTAAGTATTGTGCAATTGCTTGCAGGTCATCTTGGATGATCAACTGAGGGGTATTAAATACCTGTCGAGCAAGTGTTAAACTACCTCGTTTAAACTTAGCCAATATATTCTCCTTATTTATTATCTAGGTTGCTTGTAGCATTATCTGTTTCAGAAACCTTATCTGATGTGCCGTTGCCACTTCCCTTCGCTAATCCGTCACCTGCTCTAGAATCATCTTTTTCCTCAACACCGAGAATCTTATTCATCTCATCAGGTGTTGCAGTGTTGGAAACTCTATCAGGGAAACCTAACTTCTCAAGAACATAGTTGACATTCTTAGGAGTTGGTGGTAGGAATTTAACAGCCTTAGTTTGTTGAACAGCTTTAGCAAAGTCAGACATAGAAACTTCTTTCAAAGTACCATACTCAATCTGAGGAAGTTTAGTAACATCCCAACCATTGCGTTCCCATAAGTCAGGAATCAAGTCTGTGTTAATCTTAGTGAAGATTTCTTTGATACGGTTTTCAACATACATATTCATCATTGTTGTTTTCGTATCATCAGCATTACCGTCTGACTGAAGAATATCAGCGAATAAACACTGTAGAATCTCATCAGTAAGTCGCTTAATCGTTGCTGAAATAGCTGTAATGTTTGATGATGAAGCAGACATTAATTGGAAGTCGTATAACTTACCACCTGCTCCTGAATCACTCTCACGATCACTCGGTAATAACAATGAAGTCTGTTGACCAACTGAAATCTTAGAGATACCATCTCGTAGTGTTCTAAACACAGCAGAATCAGGATCATCAGGATCATCAATCATACTCTCAGCAGGCATATACAAAACAGGGAGACCATTTAAGTTCTTTGATGATGCAATATTCTCTAAGTCTTTATAACGAAGTAACTCTCTCCAAGCATAGTAAACACCACGTAAAGGAGAAACACCTTCAGCTTTACCTGTAGAAACACCTGCATTAAACAACATAAATCTATCACGAGGAATCATTGCTAAAGTATTATTAATCAACTTAGCGATTGACGCTGTAGACATATTCTTGGTGTTTAAAGCTTGTTTAACTCCTAACAGGTCTCTACCATCATCAGAATAAACAAACTCTTCAATACTGTACTGAGGTCTGATCGGGAGTCTCTTAATACCAACCTTACCATCATCAAATTTACTACCGTATTTCTTACGTCTTAATCGAAACACTTTCTCGTGAATACTGAAACCATACTTATTCATCGATAAAGCTTCTCGTAAGAAGTCATCAAACGAATGAGTCATATCGTTAGCATCTTTAGTAATACCTAGACATTCATCTAAGAATTTAGCTCGTTGCTTATGAGTTTCAGAATCATCGTAAGGGGTGATGTAACGAGGAACACGTAAAGCGATAATATCAACTGCTGTAGTAGCAGAAGCAATCGTTACGTTGTTACTCATTTCATCGTAGGTGTAAACAGAGTGTGGAAACTCTAATTCTTTAGGGTCAACCCTATTATAAACAGAGTATTGATCGTATCTCTTACTATTAGCTGTTCCAATTTCCTTTGGAGGGACAACTACAGTCTTTCTCTTTCTTTGTGTTGCCATCTAAATCCTCAATTGTTATGACATGACTAATAGTTTAGCGTTTAGTTTTGGAAGTTCTTTGGTTGTTGCTAGGAGGTTATAAGCTTCTGATGTACCATCAACTAAATCATCGTGAAACTTACATCGACTACCTGTAAATCTCTCTAACTCGGTGAAGTAAACTTCATTCCAATCTGCTCTTACACAAGATATTAACTCGTTCTCAGCAGAAGAAGCGAAAGGCTTGAACTTGTCTAACTTGGAGTTTCTACTACCAACTTTGTAAAACTTAATTGGTAATCCGTGACTAGCAAAGAGTTTTGCAAATACTTGCCTTAGAAGTTTTCCTGCACTCGCAGGTTCTTGAGGTAAATAGTTATCAACCATACTTCCGTAGGTTTGTCTATCTAACCGAACTTGTTCAACAAGCATGTTCTCAAGTTCACCCGACCTCCAACGACCATGAATAACATCTTCAATGATGTATCTTCCTGACCTTGTTTTTGCAATTAAAACACCTGCTGTATAATCGGGATCAGCGTTTGATTCACTAGGGAGGGTTGCTGCCAAATCCCAAGCTCTAACTCTTCGAACAATAGGATCATTCTCAGTAAGTTTTACAATAGATTCTGTAGGAGTCCAATGACGTTTAAAGTAACCTGCGTCTTCTTGTTGTGCTTCCCAGTTACCCCAATAAAGACGCTCACGATCAATACGACCTAAGTTAAGTAACTTTGCCTCGTAGGTTGGGTCAGCTTCTAGTAGGGGTGGATTATCACGACAAGTTGCACCAATGAACTGAAACTTCACAGGTTTACATTTTGTCTTACCGTCTTTATCTAATGGGAATAAGTGTTGGTATGTTTTAATTAATTCTTCTTCTGAGTTAGACCAAATCATGTCTGAACCCATTTTTAGGTAGTATCGGTAATCACCATTTCTTTCAGGGATAGGTCTTCCTTCAACCAACTCACCATCAACAACAGTACCTTTAGGGTATAAGTAGTAATCTTTAATCCAATCGTAAATAAATGAATCTCTCTCAGGATTGCAAGTTAACCAAATAGAAGGTTTCATTGGTGAACCATCAACTTCTTTAGCTTGAGTACGTAGACGAGAAATGATCCACTCTACTTCATCTAAAGTTAAATGAGTTGCCTCATCAACCATCGCTGCTGAAATCTGTTTACCTTGAATAGCGTTCTTACCTTGAGAACCGTCCATACCAATAAAGCTTAATGAAGCTCCATTCGGGAACTTCAAAAACATAGGTTGTTTTGTGTAGGTGACTCGTTTATCAAAAGCTTTCATCATTCCACAAGCTTCATCAAAACAACCGCCACCACCTTTCATATCTGTTGCGTTCTTACGGAATACGTAACCGTAGAACTTAGGATCATGAACCCAACGCAAGAAACGCATTAAGCTCATATAGGTCTTACCTGATCCCGCTGCTCCCAATTTGTTCAATAGAGTTCGCTAATCTCTACCAGTTCTCTTATGAACTTCTCCATGTCACCATGAAGTTCGGACTATATCTTGATGTTCTTGACATCCCTTGCGCTTCCACTCGCTTGAGTGTACTCTACTTGCTTCCACTAAAAGTGTGCTTTCGATAGTCTCTACAATTAATTACCAAGTATAATGTTTGCTAATTTCAGTGTGACTCTCTCGATAGTAAATCTTCCTAACGACAGCACGTGAAACATTTAATGTTTTGTAGGTGTGCATAACAGCATTACCGTCCTGTAACATTTTACAAATATTATGAACTTGCTCAGGAGTAAACTTCTTTGGTCGAGGTAAGTGTGAAAAATCATAACGTTCTGCAATATACTTAAACTTATGATCTCGATGATTTCGAAACACTGTAAAGATTTCAGGAGATATACCCGTCATCATTCTTAGATCACAACCACGATAACCTTTCATCATATATTCACAGTATTGAATTGCTTCATATTCTGTCATTTTGTGACGACCTTTACCTCTATCTTTATATTCACCACGAACAGGAAGAATCAATGATTGATCGATTAGTAGCTGTGGTTTTCGTACATTATTCATAGAGTGTATATTATTTTCTAAAGCAGTTACCCACTCTAAGTTACTTACGTGATTATTATGTATATTCCCATCAATATGATTTACATATTTCTTTTCAGGGTTTTTAGGTAAAAATGCGAAAGCAACTAATCGGTGTACAGTGATAAAACGTTGCTTACCGTTATTTCCAATCAGCATTACTTTTTCATATTTATCATGATGTGCCAGAGAGATAGAACCTTTCAGGAATCTGTTTGAATGGTGACTCCATACTTTACCATCTTCAGTTACATCATAGTTTTTAAAACCCATGAAATTTAAATTGACCATTTTATTACTCCTCATTAATCTCGGTATTGTCTATGTTAATAGAGTTTCACCGATTTCACAAGGTTTTTCATAAAGTATCTCTACTTTAGTCGGCAGTGCTATTTACCGAATACGATTACGTCTGCATCAGACTGAAGAAATGTTGCTTGCTTCTTACTTGCAGGTTTGAATAATACTTCTGACATTACACCTCCTTATCAACTCATACCATCGAAGTCCATAGAGAATTTACTATCAGGGATATCAGGATTAACCTTATCGATAAAACCTTCTTCTTTCTTCCGTAAATACTCATCTTCGTTTTGTTTGTTTTTAAATCTTAACATTTTAAGATTCTCTTTATGTAACTCTGTAGCTCTTAACTCTTGCTCAAGCTTCATGAATAAACCTAAGTAATCCATTGATAACTTCTGTACCAACTTATCTTCCAAACCTTCCTTGTATAAAAGGTTCTCTAAGTTAGATAAAGCTTTCTCAATATGTGAGTTCATCTTAGCTTTAATGTTTTTAGAGTTTAAAGGGATATTGTTGAAAGCACCCCTTTTAGGTAAATCATCTAGTGACATTCACATCTCCTTTAATGTAAAAGAAGCACATATCAAAAGAATACATGCTTTCCAATCTTACACTTTAATTGTTTATTAAACCTTACACCCAATCTTTGATGATTGAAGAACAATGCTTTGTTGGTGTAATTAGTTTTCTTTTTAGAGAAATCCTTAGCAACCTTTATTGATTGCTCCCAAGCTTCTTGTTCATGCTTAGGTGGTATCAAATCATGTGGACTTCTATAAAAAGAAAATTGACTCTTTTGTTTTATAACATCACAGTAGTTGTCAGGGTAATCAGGATGTTGACTCCTGTTATGAATAACTTCAAGGACAGCGTACTGACCTTTAGGTGGTTCTCCTCTTGCTTCATTAAATAGTAATATTGCAAGACATAGAATTGATTGACTCATTATTTATCGCTTGTTTGATTATGTTGTCCATAACATATAACAAAAGAGGAGGGTAATCAATTATTAATGTATCCCTACTCTCAAGCGTTTCCTTACTTGTTTAAAAATTCAGGTAGCTCTAAGGCTGTCGGTATGATAAGTCCTGAACCTCACTTCATACCCAAGAAAAAGTTTACTTAACAAAATAACCGTAAAGTAAAGTGTATTGTTCTTGAATACTCAAAGAACTTAGTAATTTGAGGTAATCAGGACTTATCTTTAATAGCTCTTCATTATCCATTGCTGTCGCATGATAATAAGAAACACCATTAACTGTTTTACCATTGTTAAATGTCGGGAAGATGTAATATTTACCAACATCCTTTAGTAAACTCTTAATGCCTTCGAATATAAAACCTCGACACTTAGTTGATTCTGTGTTGAACCAAACTTTACATTTCTTACCACGTTTGAAAAATTGCATAGTGTAATTCTCATCAACTTGTGAAGCATTATCAACAAACACAGCATTAAATTTCTTTCCTATAATACCTTCAGGTTGACAAACCACAATCGATGCCCCATTTTCAAAGTAAAATACCAAATTACTGGTTAAGGTTGCGTTCGGAAACAACTCTCGTACCAAGGAGATTAAACCACCTTGACATTTAGCATCCTTAATATTTCTAATAACAACAGCACAAGTTTTCCCTTTTTCAATAAAAGGTTTAAACTTAGAAATACCTGTAAAAGAACCTCCTTTACCTGCACCACCTGTTAATACAACAAAATCCGAACTATCATTTAAAAATGAATTTAAAACTTGCATACATTTTCCTTAATAAGAAAAGTTAATAAAAGGTTGGTGAGGGAGCTGATCACCACAGCATTCCAATTTAACCTACTTAGCATTATGCGAATAAAAGTGGTTTGGAAATTCTTTTTAATTCGTAGTACATTTGAAAGGCTGTACCTCACCCACAATCCAAACCGAGAACGAATCTTTGATAAGGTTGCTTATGGAGAGAAAACAAAATCTGAAGCATGAACTTCAGGGGATTCTCTCAAGGTTAATAACTAGCTTAGTAGGCATTATTAAGAGGCGAAGCTAGGACTAAAATTTAATCTTCAAGGTAAGCAATAATCTCTTGCTCAATCACTGATAAGTATGTAACACCATCAACTTGAATCTTATATCCTGAATGTTTACCAATGTAAACTTTAGAAACACCTGTTAATGTTTTCTCATCAGCTTCAATAACTTCACAAAGAATAACCTGTGAGGTATCTTGCTTATCAGATGTAAGGAGAATGCCACCTGCTGTTTTATTCTCTACTTCAATTTCTTTTAAGATCAATCGACCTTTAGTTGGTTTTAACGAAGTGTTCGTAGTCATAGTTCCTCCATAAAATATTGACTGTGAATATGGACTCGCATGGAGGTAACGATCCTCACCACTTCCATCCCTCGCTTTTAAGTGAACAGTTTAGAAGACTGTTGAGGGGACATGCGAGATAAACTGTTGCCCTGTAAGACACTTAACCCTACAGGAAATAAATTTAGTGAAGTTTTTAATCTATTAGATTAGGATTACTTCGAACCTTTCACCTTGGGAGAAGGTTGTTTAAAAATGAAACTCACGAACACCCTTTCTATTCATTTATATATTTGGAGGTTGTCGATGTTGTTTCATAACTTGTGTTTTAGTTTCTTAATCATTAAACTTGTAAAGATTGCTATTGAACTAAAACCTAAAGAAGTGATATGGAATACTATTAATATTGAAATCATAATCACCTCTGAGAATAAAAATACAGCTTAACGGTTGGAGGTGTTAGTGTGACTGACGTATTGTTTATGTTAGCTGTGTCACTTAATCCGTTAAACTGTTAGGAGAAACTTTGTAAACTTGGTGTGTATGGTTGGAATCGAACCAACATTGTGATCACTAATCTGGGGTCGGAGTTACAGTCCGATACGAACAACCAATATTCGCCTCATACACATTTAGAATCAAAGCGACAATCCATGTCGTCTTGATATGGCTATCATATAGAAGTTTTTATAGCTTGTCAATACCTAATTTCATAAAAACAGTAAAAAAGTCAATATATTTTATCGAAATTAATAC
>JAGHSX010000187.1 GCA_018065645.1 Candidatus Scybalousia scybalohippi | reverse complement strand
GGAAAACAATATGAAATTGAAAGACTTTTTAAAAGAAGAAAACATCACTCAAGAGGAATTTGCCGACAAAGTTGGTACAGCTCAAGGCAATGTATCAAGGTGGTGTAATGGTGATGCTCCACGTTCTGATATGATGAGTAAAATCTTATTAGCAACGCAAGGGAAAGTAACAGCAAACGATTTTTATTATGAGGACAAATAAGTGATTAAATTACTTACGCCAATATTCTCTTTTTTCTCTGGCACGATTTTCAGAAAATTGAAGTTTGATGCGTTCATCTTCTCTCTTTTCTCTACGAAGTTCTTGCCACACAAGAAAGGCATAATGCAAAAACAGAAAGACAAACAAAAATATACAAGTAATAGTCATATACCCTTTCTCCCACAAAAAATTGAGTATGTCGTAAGTCATTTTTGTACCTTTCTTTTATGTTTTTCCCAAATAAATCATAAAAGGAAAAATGCGGAAGTGCAAGATTTTTTTTGCACTCCTGCATTTAATTAAATTTAAAGGAGTAAAATAAGATGGCAGAGCCAATTTATAAGATTAAATCAGGTACTCAAAGTGTGGCAGTGTTTACTAACACTTATGAGAAAGATGGAAAAACTAGAACTTTGTATAATTTGAATATTCAAAAAAGATACAAGGACAAAAACGGCGAATGGAAAAACCAAACTATCTCTGAAATTGCAGAGAATGGCTTTCAGTTGGCTGAATTGATTAAACAAGCTGCTATTTGGTGCGTTGCTAACAAGAAAATTGAGAGCGATGAGCAACCACAAGCAACAAACTATAATTCTTTTACAGACGATAATGTTCCTTTTTAGGGTTTTGAGATGAAGTTTGAAGAAAGCCAAATCCAAACAATGATAGTGCAATATCTAAAATTGAATAGGGTGTTTTGCTTTAGTGTTCCCAATGGTGGGAAACGTAACGCAATAACAGGCTCGTTCTTGAAAAAAGAGGGGCAGTTGGCAGGTGTTTCAGACTTAATCATATTACTACCTAAAAGGTGCGTATTTGTAGAGATTAAAACAAGCAAAGGAAAGCAACAAGACACACAAAAGGTATTTGAAAATCACGTTAAAGAATTGGATTTTGAATATTTGATTTGGAGAAGTCTTGACGATGCTATT
Organism: Candidatus Scybalousia scybalohippi; assembly: GCA_018065645.1. GTDB lineage: Bacteria > Bacteroidota > Bacteroidia > Bacteroidales > P3 > Scybalousia_A > Scybalousia_A scybalohippi. The sequence goes on along the minus strand of JAGHSX010000187.1, from coordinate 33,940 downwards.
AATTTTTTGAGGGAGATAAAATGACTACTGAAAGCTATGTATTTTACGACAGCTTTTATGAGGCTTTTTGTGAAATAGATGACATAAAAGAACGGCTTGAGTGTTATGAAGTTATTACAAGGTATGCTCTCTTTGGAGAAATACCAGAGAATATGAGTGCTACTGCTAAAATAACATTTAAGCTAATTAAACCGCAGATTGATGCAAACTTAAAACGTAGGGAAGATGGTTTAAAGGGTGCAGAATATGGTAAATTGGGTGGAGCACCTAAAGGCAATCAAAATGCACGAAAGAAAAACAACGGTATAGGGTTGAATGAAACAACCCCACTGGGGTTAATTGAAACAACCCTAGGGGGTTATGAAAACAACCCCTATGGGGTTAATAAAACAACCCCTAATGTAAATGCTAATGGTAATGTAAATGTTAATGAGAATGCTAATGTAAATGAAAATGGAAATGTAACTGTAAATGCTTTCCCTTATTCTCTTAATACATCTACTAATAATAGCGATGTTCATTCTCAAGTTATGGCTTTTGCTAGAAAAAATAAATTATTGGGGGGCGAGTGATGAAAGCTATTTATATCTTACAACACATCTCTGAACTTTATGACAAAGAGCCTGACCCAGAAAAAATAGAACAGTTAGCTTTAGAGCATCCGACAAAAGTCAATAAGTGGAACGATGCTTTTGCAAACTATGATACAGATGAGGTTATCTCTGCTATTGATGAATATTGGAGATTTAAGTCATCTAAAACTAAACCTAATGTTTCGCAAATAATCGCAATGATTAACGCAAAAGGGATTAAGGAAGATAAAGAACGTGAGAAGTTGCCAGCATATTTACCTGATATTGATGTACAATATTTTAATGAAGATGTGAAAGCAGGGCAATGCCATCACAACAAATATATCTACACTATGGCACTATATCGCATCAGAAGTGGTCAATATCCAAACATTGTAAATAAAATCAACCCTTGCAAAGCTGATTTTGACGATGTGCTTATTGATGTTTCAAAAGAGGTGTTAGGTAAAGAGTATGAGTTTCAGTCTAAAAATGACCTTATTACTCTTGGTTATGATATGACACAAACTTACGACACAAGTTCATTTTTCGTTAGGGAGTAAAAAAATGCTAGGGAGAGAGATGACTTGTAGAGATTATTTATTAAACGAACTTAATACAACTTGGGATGCGTTATTCACTGGCGAACGCAGACGTTCAAGAGAAATAGCTGACCAACGTTGGATAATATTTTGCTTTTATAAACTCTGTGGAATGGCTAACAACTGGATAGCAATGAAGACATCATTTGACCATAACACAATCGGCTATGCACTAAATAACGCAAGCGAGGAAATATGGGCAAAAGCAAGGTATATATTTGAAACAATACCAGAGCATTTAATACCGAAATCAGTAGAAACAAGAGGACGTAAACGCATCCATCCTCTACCAGAGGTTAAGATTAAACAAAAGCAACAGAAGTTTAGGAAAGTACCGGATTACAAGAATAATTGTATCAGAATAGAGGAGTATTGGGAATAATGGAAAAATATTTGAATAAAATAATCAACGCAGATTGCTTGGATATACTTAAACAATTACCTGATAAGAGTGTTGATTTAGTACTTACTGACCCACCTTATGGCATAGGTTTTGGAACATTTAACAGAACAAATAAATTAAAAAATGGGAAAAGAGTAAAAGCAAACAAATATAAAAATAGTGATTGGGATTCAGAAATACCTCACGATGAAATATTTAAAGAAATAATAAGAGTTTCAAAAAATCAAATTATTTGGGGAGGAAATTATTTTCCAGAACTTTGGAAACAAGGATGTAGAGGTTTTATATTTTGGAAGAAAAACAATCCCTGTTTAAATTTTGGAGCTGGAGAGTTTGCTTGGACTTCCTTTGATACAAATTGCAAGTGCTATGATTATAATTACTATGGAAACATAGAGGGAAATACCAAAGCAGAAGAAAAAATACATCCCACGCAAAAGCCAATAGAAATTATGAAGAAGTGTTTAGTAGATTTTTCTAAAGAAAACGACATTGTTCTTGATTGCTTTAGTGGTTCAGGCACAACAGCTATTGCTTGCCATAGGCTTAAAAGGAACTTTATTTGCGTAGAGAAAGATTACGACTACTGGAAAGCTAGTTGTAAAAGATTAGAAGATGAACAAAAACAAGGAACGTTATTTTAGGGAGAGAGAAAATGACAGCAATAAAGGACTTGTTTGATGGTGGTTGGCTGAAATATGGAAGTCCACGTAATACCCCAACAGATAGACTTAACATAGCTGTTCGTTTGCGTAATGACTTTGATATTGCAGGCACAACCGCCAAAGCAACAGACTATGCTAAACCTAGGGTTGATGGTGGTAATGTAACAAGTTCTTATACTATGGAGGCACTAGAGAGATTTTGTAGAGCATTTAACTCTATACCACCACAATATAGGTCATATGTACGTTGGATATGTTGTGAAGATAAGCCATTTAGAATTAAAGGCTCACGTTGGGACGTAGCAAGGCAAAAAACTTACCTAGCAACGTTACTTTGTCTTGGTCTAGATGAACTTATCAAATATTACATTAAACCCCACAGAAAGCAAAAAAATCGCAAGCAATTAACATTATGGAAATAAAGAGATGGAAATAAAAGGTAAAATACATTGTTTTTTTGAACAATCAGGAACGTTCAAAAACGAATTTAAGAAATTAGGATACGATGCAGAGGATTACGATATACAAAACAACTTTAATGAAACTGACCACGTTATAGACTTATTTAATGAGATTGAAAAAGCATATATTGGTGGTGTGTCTATATTTGATGGTATAAGTCAAGATGATTTGATTATAGCTTTTTTCCCTTGCATATACTTTGAATCATTACAGATGACTTATTACTCTTTGGAATGTGTTAATAACAAAACTAAACCCAAAACAGAACAAATAAAAGAGGCTATGGAAAGATTATCTAATCGCACATATTTTCATACATTGCTTTATAAACTAATCTATATCGTGGAAAAAAGGAAATTAAGGCTTATTATTGAAAATCCTGCGACTGCTCCACATTATCTAATCACATTGCAAAACTTTCCAAAACCTCAAGTTGTTGATAAAAACAGAATGGAACGTGGGGATTATTTCAAAAAACCTACTGCTTATTGGTTCTTTGGTTGTGAGCCTACTTATGGTCAAAGTTTTCAAAACGATAAAGAACAAAAGATTATTAAACGTTGTAAATCCGGTTATAAAGCTGGAATATGTAGCGAGGAACGTTCGCTTATATCCCCTGATTATGCGAGGAATTGGATATGCGATTTTGTGTTAGGTAAGAAACAAGATATAGGTCAATTACAATTATTCTAGGTGTGTTATGAAATTTAAGGATGATGACGAAAAAGAATATTTTGAAGAACGTGCTGCAATATATGAATATTTAGCACATCATTCAAGACAGTATGCTGAACGTTTAGCTTGGTACGATGTTATTAATAGGAGAAAAAAATTAAAAGCATATTGACAAGTGGAACTAGCTATTTTACAATGTAACCATAATGGAATATTAGGCTTTATAGCTTGAATTACGTTATCCTCAAAAAGTTAGTTAAAATATGGGATGCAGAAATGTGTCCCTTTTTTGTTAGGAATAATTACTATGGCTGATGAAAATAAAACAACGAAGAAACGACACGTCATTGACCCTTATTGTGGCAAAAGATTTAGTTCTGAATATCAACCATCGCCAGAGGCTAAAAGTAAAGGTTGGGAAATGGCAACTGCAAGAAAGCGACTATTTGAGGACTTAACAAAGAAATTGCTTGAAGTTGATGCACCAGATAAGGCTGTGCAAGGTGCTATGAATAATCTTGCTCTTGGCGACCCAAAGCCAATGATTGAACTATTAAAAATGATAAAACTACCTGATAAACAAGAGGTAGATGCTAACATCAACATAAAACAGGCTCTTGTTGAATTTGTGGATGTAACAGATGGAACAAGTGAAGATTCAAATACCGAAGACTTACCAACCATTATTAACTAAACACTATCGCTATAAATTCTTTCACGGAGGTCGTGCCGGTGGTAAATCGTGGGCAATGGCTGATGCTTTGCTATTGCTTGCTAGAAGTAAAAAAATGTTTATTGCTTGCGTTCGTGAAGTGCAAAACTCTATCAAAGATTCAGTTTATAAACTCTTAAAAGATAGAGCAGAATTTTATGGATTTAATGATTATGTTTTTTTTGATGATAGGATTGAAAATATAATCACTAAATCTAGATTTGTGTTTAAAGGTTTGGGAGAGCATAACGCACAAAATATCAAATCTCTTGAGGGTGTTGATATTTGTTGGTGTGAAGAGGCTCAAACAATTACAACAGGGTCTTTACAAATATTATTACCGACTATTCGTAAACCAAACTCTGAAATATGGTTTTCTATGAATAGAAAAGAGGTTAGCGACCCTGCGTATAAAATGATAGCATCTAACCCTGATGACGATACTTTGGTTGTTAAAGTTAATTATTATAATAATCCGTTTTGCCCTGAAGAAATAAAGAAAATGGCAGAAAAAAGCAAACGTGATAATTATGATGAATATTTGCATATTTGGGAGGGAGAGCCTATGCAACAAGGTGACTATAAGCTGATATCAGCCAAATCGGTTAGAGAGGCTATGGTTCAAAAGATATCGGAGAGCAATAGTCCACTTGTTATAGGTTTGGATATTGCGAGGGCAGGAAACGATAAGACTGTTTTCTGTTTTAGAAAAGGGAGGCTCGTAATTAAATTTCACGTTGTGCGTGGTTATGATACTGTACAAGTTGCAGACCTACTCACTTCATTTATTAAGGATTATAAACCTAGTAAAGTATTTCTTGACTTGGGAAACTCTGGTGCTGGTGTGTATGATATATTAAATGCTCGTGGGTTTGCTAAAATCGTTAAAGGTATAAACTTTGGTGGCAAAGCAATACAGAATGACAGGTACAAAAATAAACGTGCTGAAATGTGGAATAGTATTAAAAATTGGCTAGAACAAGAGTTGCCAGTTCAACTGCCTGATGATGATGAACTTTTAGAAGAATTATCTGGTGTTGAACGTGTGCGTGTTGCTCAAGACCAACTACAACTTGAAGACAAAGAGGAATTTAAGAAAAGAATAGGTCGCTCGCCTGATAAAGCTGATGCGTTAGCATTGACTTTTGCAGAGCCTGTTTATGAAACAAACAATGCTAAACTATATGGTGCTGGTTATACAGCTATTGAAGATATGTTTAGCGATAATAAAGGGAGTTCAAGCGAATGGTAACAAACGCAATTATGGATAGAGTTTTTGTTAGACTAGAGCCGTTAGCCACCTCAAAAGGTGGTATTATTTTGCCTGAAACTGCAATCAATGAACGCAATATTGGTGTGGTGGAAAGCATAGGTTCTGATGTGAAGTCTGTTAAGGTTGGGGATAAGGTTTTGTTTCATACCTTTGATGATTTGCCAACATACGACCCTGATGTTGTTGTAGTGCGTGAAAGTTCGCTTTTGGGAGTGATAATTGATGAGTAATGATGAAATTATAACAAATGAAGAAAGCCAACGTGAAGACGTGGAAAAATGGCTTAAAAAGATAGAAAAAGCAGAAAAAGAATGGAAAGAATACCACACACTTGTTGAGGATATTCGCAAATATTACAAAAATGATAAAAAACGTAATAAGCAGAATATCTTTTGGAGTTCTATTGAAACATTAAAGCCATTTATCTACTTCAAACAACCAACTCCATACGTTGATAGAAAAGAAAAGGCTTATAACCCTGTGCAATCTGTTGCTTGTAAAATTATTGAAAAAGCTATTGCGTGGGATATGGAGCAATACGACTTTGACGGAGTTATTAAATATGTTCGTAATGACTTCTTATTGTCTGGGTTAGGTTTAGCATACGAAAAATACAAGCCAACATTTAAGGTCATCAATCAACAAATGCAACAAGTTGATGAAATGGGTAATGTTGTTGTTAGCGAAATGCAAGCTGAAGTATTGGATAGCGAAACAGTTGAAACCATATATATTGACCCTGTTGATTTTATAGCTGATAGCGACAAGGTTGGTATTTGGGAAGATTGCACTTGGTGGGCAAGAGTTATCCATATGACAAGGCAAGAAGTAGTTGAGCAATTTGGCGAGGATTTTGAACTATATCTTATTGATACAGATGAAGATAAAGACCGTAATAAATCAACTAATGTTTATGAGATATACGATAAAGCTGATAAAAAGATTTACTATATCTGCAAGGATATTAAAGGCAAGTTCTTAAAGGTTAGTGATGATGTTTTAGGTATTAATGGCTTTTATCCAATGCCTAAACCATTGTTTGCTACTACAACAAATGAAACTTTAATACCTGTGCCAGACTATACACAAATCAAATCTATGCTTGATGAGTTAGATGGTATTACTTCAAGAATGAAACTAACGATGCAAGCATTAAAGGTTAGCGGTGCGTATGACAATAGCTTTCCTGAACTAAAGAATATTTTAGATAAAGATACAACACTTGTGGCATTGTCTGATTTTGACAAGCTTAAAGAGGCTGGTGGTATTAAAGGTATTATAGACTTTGCACCTATTGAGCAATATATTACAGCATTACAAAGCCTTGCACAAGAAAGACAAGATGTAATATCTAGAATTTATGAAATAACAGGTGTTAGCGATATTATGCGTGGTAACTCTGACCCTAACGAAACAGCCACTGCTGTTACGAAAAAAACGAACTTCGGGACACTACGCAATCAAGACCGACAAAATGATATGCAACGTTTTATTCGTGATTTGTTACGCATTAAAGCAGAAATTATATGCGAACAATTTACACCTGAAACATTGATGCAATTTGTTGATGAAAATACTGACCCTCAAATTGTTATGCAAGCTATTGAGTTATTAAAAACCGATAAATTGCGTGGGTTATCGTTAGGTATTGAAACAGATACAACTCTAACAGATGCGACAGATGGCAAGGCTATTTTAGATACTGTTAGCACAATACACAATATGATAGTTCAAAGTGCTGAAATTATAGAATCACAACCTTTATTAATGCCATTGTATCAAAAGATGGTTGAGGCTGTGGTTATATCATTGCCTAATGCTAGACAATTTGAGCCTGTTATTGAGCAATCTTTTGAGCAGATACAACAAATATTGATGCAACCTGAACAAGAACAGCCAAATCCTGAATTATTAAAGGTTCAAAATGAGGCTAGTAAAAATCAGGCTGATATTCAGATAAAACAAGAGCAAAACCAAATCAAACGTGAAGAGTTGGCACTTAAAAAACAAGTTGAAGACAATAAAGTTATGATGACCAACAAAGAGGCAGAAATGCAATACGACTTGAAACAACAAGAGATTCAAGCAGGACTTGCTTCATCTGCTAATATTACAACGGGTTATGTTAAAGGGTTTTAATTATGTTTGAAGAATTTACTTTACCGAATGGCAAAGTTGCCACTAGTACCGCTGACGTTGATAAATATCTCAAGGAAAGCGGTCTAGCTATGGCTAGTGATTACAGTACAGGGTACACTCAAAAAATCCAGTACGAGAGAGAAAAAGGCGAAAAACAAAAAATGTTTTACGACTTCGTTCAAACTTATAAACAAAGGATATGGAATGAGTGATTTGAGAGATGAACTCGAAACTGCGTTTTCTTCGGCTGATAATGAGCAAAGCGAAACGCAAGAAAAAAGTAATGTTATTGAAGAACAACCTAGTAATGAACAAACTGCAGTAGTTGATGAATGGTTGAACGCTCCAAATAGCTATACAAATGAATATAAGGAAACCTTTAAGGACTTGCCTCAAAACTGGAGAAAATATTTAACAGAGAGAGAAAAACAAGTTGAAAAAGGTTTTTCTGATTTTGGTAACAGAATCAATAATTATAAGTTTAGTGATAACTTGTATAATGCTCGTCAAGAGAGATTAGCAAAGGCAGGTTTTAGCAAGGCACAAGATTATTTTGAATACTTAACTCAAATTGATGATGCTTTGGATAAAGACCCAACTTCGGCTTTGCAAGCAATCGCTAATGCTTATGGGATAAATAATTTAACAACAACAACGCAACCTCAAGATAATGCTATTCAAAGACAATTAGCAGAAATGCAGTCAATGTTGCAAAATCAACAGAATTATATTTTGGGTCAGCAAAAACAATCAGCAGATAAACAAGTTTTTGAGTTTACCAATGCTAAAGATGATAACGGCAACCTCAAGCATCCATATTTTAACGATGTTAGAGAGCAGATGGTTGACTTCTTAACCAAAGGTGTATGTCAAGATTTGGATAAAGCTTATGAGTTAGCTATTTATACTAACCCTGAAGTTAGAAACAAGTTGATTGCAGAGCAGACACAAAAGAGTTTAAATTCTAAAGTTGTACAAGCAGAAAAAGCTAAAGAAGTAGGATTTAATCCGAAAGCAAAAGCAACACCAACTACATCAGAGCCAAAGTCATTGCGTGAAGAAATTGAGGATGCATTTAATCAATTTGGAGAATAAAAAATGGCTGGAAATGCAAATTATAACGATATTTTCACAACAACTATTGAAAATCGTTCAAAAAAATTAGCTGATAACGTTACAAAAGGTAATGCTCTTTTAAATCGTTTGAATGCTAAAGGAAAAATTAGACCTTACGATGGTGGTACAAAAATCGTAGAAGAAATTGAAATGGGTCAGGGTTCTAACGTATGGTACAATGGCTATGATACAATTACAGATGGACACCCACAACTATTTACTGCTGCTGAATATGCAATGAAATTGTGTGCTGTTCCTGTATCAATTTCTGGTGAAGACCAATTAAAAAATAGTGGTAAAGAAAGAATGATTGATTTGTTTGAAAAACGCATTGCTAATGCTGAAAAAACAATCAAAGAAGTTCTTGGCTCTGCTATATATGCTGATGGTACTGGTTCTTCTGGTAAAGAAATTGGTGGTTTGGCTCTTTTAGTTGCTGATGCTCCTGCTACTGGTACTGTTGGGGGTATCAATCGTGCTACTTCTGGTAACGAATTTTGGAGAAACAAATCATCTGTTGCAAGTGCTGCTTTAACATCTGCTACAATTAGACCTGCTATGGATGCATTATATCTTGCTTGTACTCGTGGCACAGATAAACCAGACTTGATTTCTGCTGATGCTACAATGTATTCATTGTTTGAAGAATCTTTGACACCATTACAACGTTTCACAGACCCTAAAATGGCTGAAGCTGGTTTTACTAGCTTGAAGTTCAAAGGTGCTGACGTTATTTATGATGACAAAGCAACTGCTAAACATATGTATTTCTTAAATACAGATTATTTATACCTACGTCCTCACAAAGACCGTAACTTTAAGGTTATTGGTGGCGAACGTATGGCAATCAATCAAGATGCTATTTACAAGATTATCGGCTGGGCTGGTAACTTAACTATGTCAAACGCATCTGTTCAAGGTGTTTTAGTTAATGCCTAATTAACTTTTAGGGGAGTAGGCGACTGCTCCCCTTATTTTTATATAAAGGAATGATAAAATGGATATGGATTTTGGTATGTTTCAATCAATGATTGAGGGGCAAGGTAGAAACAACAATGTTTTTGCTAGATTTTATGACAAAGCTGTTAAAACTGACGAATTAAACGACAACGGACTTCCTAAATTTAAGAATGTTACATACGTTGAAATTCGTACTCGTGATAATTTAGATGTTTTTGACCAACCTGCAAGAGATGAACATAAAAATAGATTTCCTCAAGAATATGCACGTTATTTGTTGGAGCAAAAACAAAAAGAAAATGGCACACCATTAAATAACTTTGCTTTTTTAACGGTAGAGCAATTAGAAACTTGTAAATTCTATGGTATTTTTACAGTTGAAGTATTAGCTGGAATTGATGATGAAAAGGCTAATGCTATTAATATTATTGCTGAACGTGATATTGCTAAACAATTTATGGATAATGCTAAAGCTACTAAAGGTGTGAGCGATTGGGCGAAAAAAGAGAAAGAATATAAAGCAAAAATCAAAAAGTTAGAGGATGAAATTAAAGCATTAAAAGAGGGGAAGAATGAATAGTATATTGGAGATATGTCAGGAAGTGGCAGATATTTGTGCCACACAAAGACCGACTAATCTATTCAATAAAAGCAATCAAAACGATAGCATTTTTTTATCTGTTGCTAAAGTTGAATTAGATAGTTTAATGCGATATGGGGATTGGCAAGATTTAACTAAAGAGGCTGTAATTTATACAGTTAAAAACAAGACTGTTTATCCTATTGATAACATTGTTAGCGACTTTTATTCTATATTAAATAACACAATTTACATCAAAGATGAAAGCGACAAGGTTATAGGTGCTATTACCCCTGAAGATTGGATGAAAGACAGATATTTTCAGGCTGATAATGGCAGAATTAAATTTAAGATACAAAATAACTGCATTAAATTTGTTAATGCTCCAGAGCCAAATTTACACATTGTTTTTATGTATCGTAGTAATGCAGTTTGTACAGATGCTGAAACATACGAGGATAAAGCAACCATTACCAAAAATACAGATAAGCCAATATTTGATAACTATGTTGTTAAATTAGGTATTACTTGGCGATGGCTTAAACGTAATGGGTTAGATTACACAGAAGAATTTAACGAATATCAAAAAGAGTTAAAAAAGAAATTTGGAACTAGCCTTGCTACTCAAGATATTAATTTGGGTGGTAGAGTTTTTGATATTGATGAGTATGGAGCAATAAATGTTATTAAGGAATGTGAATAGGGGCAACAAATCAAGGGATTTTATCTTGCCTGCTCCAATTAAAGGATTAAACAAACGTGATAGCTTGTCGGCTATGGATAGCTTGTATGCAATTACAATGGATAACTACATCCCACTTGATAACAAGATTGAGTTGCGTTCAGGTTATGAAAGCTATGTTAAAATTGGGCATCCAATACATACTTTAGTTAGCTATACTAAACCACTTGCAAATCAATTTATTGCACTTGCTAATAATAAAGCATACAACATCACATCTAAAGCTAATGTTCGTGTTTATAATGCTACATTTAGCAATACATATTGTCAGACTGTACAATATAAAGATAGGTTGTTTTTCTTAAATGGCGAGGAAACACCTAAAGTATTTTACGTTGATGATGATAGTGTTGAGCATTTGGAAAATTGGGGATTTACAAGCGATAATCCAAATTTTAATGCTGGTAAAATTATTAATGGTGCAGTTAGCCACGAGTTTTTGTGGTTTGTAGAAAAGAATAGTTTAAAAGCTTGGTATTCAGCAGAGGCTGGCAATATTGCCGGTAAATTATACCAATTTGACCTTGCACAGATTAGTAAATGGGGTGGCGAATTAATTGCTGTTGCTAACTGGTCTGTTGATGGTGGTGCTGGTATGGATGACTTAACAGTATTCTTAACTAGCAAAGGCGAATGTTTGGTTTATAAAGGTATTAATCCTAATTCTGCTAATAATTGGGAGATTGTGGGTTCTTATAAATTAAGTGAGCCAATAGGTTATAATTGTATTATGCAATATCAAGGCGATTTAGTTATTATATCACAAGATGGATATATACCACTTTCAAAAGCTTTGAGTTTACAAAATGCTAATAGTTCAAGTGTTGCATTTAGTGATGCTATTCGTGGTTTGGTATTAGATAGAACTTCTGCCAATAAAGATAGAAAAGGTTGGCAAGGTATTATTTACTCTAAACGTGGATATGCAATATTTAACGTGCCTGTAAATAACCAATTTGAGCAACACGTTATTAATTTAACAAGTGGTGCGTGGTGCAGATTTACAGGTATCCGTTCCTATCAATGGTGCTTATTTGATAATAATATGTATTTTGCAAGTGATGACTATGTATATCAATATGATACTAATACATATTCTGATAATGGGGTACAAATTGAGGGTAAAATAGAACAAGCTTATTCTAACCTTGGAACTGATAGTTTAAAAACAATACCTTTGTTAAATCCTCGTACAAGGTCATCTACAAGTTTTGCTTTGACCATTTATACAAATATGGATTTTGAAGACCAGAACAGAAACTATTATACCAACATACAAACTATTGATGGTACTAAATGGGATGTTTCTAAATGGTCGCATCCAACAAATTTAACCGATACCAAATGGAGTACATTATCAACTTCTAGGATACAAAACCAATGGATAGCTAACAACTCAACAGGGTTTAAGGCTAGTGTGGTATTTAAGACTAAAACCAAAGGTAATATTATTGAGTGGTATGATACAGGTATTAGATATGAAATCGGAAATGGTATATTGTAAGCCTGATAATGATGGAAGTGTTGCAAGGTGGGTTTGTGCTGGATTAGGCGATAATATTGCTGAATATGGTGCAAACCTAACCATTGGTATTTATAAAGGCGAAACCCTGATTTGTGGGGTAATATTGAATGATTTAAGACCTAATATTGATGTATGGATGACTATTTATTCTACATCTAAATATTGGGCAACAAAAAGAACTCTAAAATATATCTTTGGGGTTGTTTTTGATTTAATGAATTGCAGACGTGCGAGTTTATTTGTGAGCAAAGATAATGAAACGAGCATAAAATTCGTTGAAAAATGCGGATTTACTCGTGAGGGATTACTTCGGCAATATCGTGATAATGGAGCAGACTGTTATGTATATGGTATGTTAAAAACCGAATGTAAATGGAGGAATTAAATGAGTAAATCAAAAAAGGTTAGCTATGATATGACACCATATAATAATTATATGGATTATCTCAAAAGCTATGATACTTCTAATGTAGATAATACATTAAACAACTTAACCACTTATGCAAATTCTGCTAGTCAAAATTTAGCTGATGCAATGGGTAATTATAACTTTAGTGTTGATGGTTCTGACGATGCTAGACAAAGAGCAGAACAGGCTCAATTTAATAGCTATATGAACTATATGCAACCACAATTTGAGCAACAAACAAGCGATTTGGCTACTGCTCTACAAAATAAAGGTTTAGCGGTGGGCAGTGAGGCTTATGAACGTGCTATGAATGATTTGCAAGACAATCAAAATCAAGCAATTAATCAAGCAAGCTATAATGCTGTTAATGCAGGACAAAACGCATTTAGTCAATCTTTGGCTGATAGTATTAATGCTGGTAACTTTGGCAACACTGCTCAACAAAACTACATTAATCAACTATTATCTGCTTTAACTGGTTCTGCTAGTGGTTATGAAAATCAACAAAATATATTCTCTACTGGTGTTGGTAAATCAAATGCTAAATTCCAACAAGACCAAGCAAATGCAAGTGCTAAAAATGGTTTAACCAACACTTTAATTAGTGCGGGTGCTGGTCTAGCAGGAAATGCTTTAGGCGGCCCGATTGGTGGTTTACTTGCAAGCAAACTAGCTAGTAGTATGGCTGGTGGTTCAGGCGGAACAGGTGCATAAGGAGAAATAATATGTTAAATAGAGATTTTGCAGGTACTACATCACAAATAGCCAATACGACAAGAATTACACCTGTTCAACAAGTTGATTATGCTAGTGCCGTTAATAACTTTCTTAATCAATATAGAACAAGTGCTGATAGATATGCTAAAGAGCAAGAAATAGCAGAGCAAAAACAAAAAACTCAAAACCTTGTTGATGCTCTAACTGGTGGTGATGAAAATGCTATAAACAAAGCATATGCTACTTATGACCCTAGTGGATTTCTAGCACGTCAATTTGCCGTTAAAGATAAAGCTGATGATAGAAGTTGGCAAGAAAAACTAAACGATATTGCTTATCAAAGAGATTTGAATAAGTTAAATATAGCACAGAAAAACGCAATGGATTTGGCAGGATATAAGAATAAATTAGCACAAGATACACTTTCAAATAATCCTTATGGTAAAACTTCTGACGGCTTGGCTTTAGCTATTATGTCAAACCCTGAAAATTACACACCTGAACAGCAAGCTTGGGCAAGTAATAGATTAGCTGGAAATAGTGTTGATATGGCTTATGATAAAGCTAAAGCTGGTTATCAAGCAAAAGCTGATGTTGAAAGTCAACAAAATCAAATAAAAGAGCAACAAGCAATAGCACAAGATAATGCATCAATAGATAATGCATTAGCATTAATTGATTCTGCTCCTGATAAATTATTTACACCTTATGCTGGTATGCAATCTATTGCTGGTGCTGTTCCTGTGACTTCATCACTTGGTTTTAATGAACAAGAAAATGAAACTTATGGACAACTTGAAAGAACAATCGGTGATATTAAAAACAATTTGATTGCTAAAGCTAAATCTAAAGGACAATCAGGTATTAATACATTACCTGAAATTGAGTTAGCATCAGCAGGTGTTACTTTAGGTAAGGGAAAATCAAGATTAAAAGGTGCATTATCTGCATTAAAACAAATAGAGAAAAAACTTGATGCAATGGATAGTGTTGCAACACCTATGCCACAAACATCAAGTGTAAATCAATCTAGCAATGATATTATAGATGCATCTGAATATTTTTAATAAGGAGGTAATATGCCTATAATTAGAATGCCTGATGGGGTAAATGTTCGTTTTCCTGATGATATGTCAAGAGATGAAATAAGAAATAAAATAGCTACGAAATTCCCTGATTTTGCTAAAAGTAAAACAAAAACATCATTAAACCCTACATCTGAACAAATTGCTCAAGTTAAGCAAAACAACGAAGATTATGCTAATAAAAGTCATTTACAAGGTGTTGGTTCAGAGGGATTAAAAGGTTTGGGTCAAGGTGCTATAAGTGGTTTAGGTCGTGTTTTAAGTGGTGCAACACTTGGTGCTAGTGATTGGATTGATAGAAAAACAGGTGGTAATTTACAACAGCTTGATGAAGAACTGCAACAAGATGCTAAAATAAATGGTGCTATAACTAGTGGTCTAAACAATGTTGCTAAATTTGGTTTAGAAATGGGAGGTAATATTGGTGGTGCTAGTAATTTAATATTAAAAGGTGCTAAATCATTACCTAAAATGATTGGAAAAAGTGCCATTGAGGGTGGTATTTATGGAACTACTGAAAGCGATACACTAGATGAATTGCCTAAAAATGCAGTTGGTGGTGCTATTGGTGGTGGTCTTATAGCTGGTACATTAGGTTCTATTGGAAAAGGTGTGCAGAGGGTTTTCCCTGCATTAAATTCAGAGGGATTAGCTAAAAATCTTAATGATGCTTTTACTGATAGAGAAAGTACAATAGCATTAAAAAGAGGTGCAAAAGCTAGTCAAAAATTATCTGATGAAATTGCAAGCGAAATGCCATTAATTAAAGATAGTATAAATAGTAAGATTAGTAACAATGTTGATAATATTATTGGTAAAACACCTAATATAGATTCAAGGTTGAAAATGCTAAACAATCTTATAATGATTATATGATATTAAATGGAAATAATAGTGTTAATCTTGATAATCTCAAATCTAATTATAAAAAATTTACGAAATTTGAAAAGAAAGCACTAACAGATGCATTAAATTCTGCTAATTATGAAACAAATGCACCTATTGGCTCTGTTGAACATACGCATCAAATGAGAATGGCTATTGATGATATGATAGATTCAGCTCAAAAGAAAAGTAACAATAGACACACTGTACCTTTATCAAAATTAAGGGATGAACTTGATAAGATATTGAAAACCGACAAAGGATATAAAGCTATTGATAATGAATATGAATATGCTATGCGTGTTAAAAATTCTTATGATTCAGGTTTATCAGCTAGCAAGAAATCACCTAAAATTAGTTTTAGAAATGAAGATGAACGCAAAGCTTGGCTTTCAGGTGTTAATGATAGTATGAAAAACACAATTGGAAACTCTGATACTAATTATGCTAAAAATGTTGCAAACAATTTAAGTGTAATTAAAAGAGGTGCTACTGCTGATGAATTTAATAAAATTAAACAATCAGCTAATGCAGTAAATAAAGAGTATTCAAGAGCATCAAGCCTTGATAAGATTGTTAATAAAGAAAATTATGCAGAAAATAGACCATTTTGGCGAGAAATTTTGGAAAGTGTCGGTTCGGCAGTTGGTTCAACATTAACAGCTGGAGAAAAAGCACTTTTTGGATTATCTGATGTAAATACAGCTAGAAGAATATTGAATGGTACGGCAGATGGAAATATTGCAAGAATTGTAAATAAAACTATTAATAATTCTATACCATCATCAAGTTCAATACTTGCTGAAAGATTGTTAAGTAATAATTAAACTTATTGACAATGTGGAACTAATAATTTAATATGTTAATCATAATAGAGAACTATGCTCTTATGGAGCTAGTTCTCTTTTTTTTATGGGAGAAATACAATGCCTTATGATTCAGAGGGTAATTTTACAAGAGTTCATAACTGGGAAGAAGACAGACAAAACGATATTGATATTATGTCGGATAGAATGGATGAAGAATTTGATAACTATGCTGACGGATTAAACGATGTTATGCTGCGTGATGGACGTTGTGTAATGGCTGGTAACTTGCGTATGGGTAATTATCAAATCAAACAACTTGCTAATGGTACAGCAACAACCGATGCTGTTAATAAAGGGCAAGTAGATACAGCTATTGCTAATAAACTTATACCATCAGTGGGTAATGCTTGGCAACCTGTATATTCTAATGCTAGTGGTGTTATTACAGCTTGTAATTTTAAAATTAGTATTGTTTCAACTTTACCAACTTCTAGGGATAGTAATACATTATATATCGTTACGGAGTAAAGCTTATGGTTAAATATAATAATGCTTATTGGGGTGGTAAAAGATGCCATTTTTATATTGGTAACAAAATGGTTAAAAAAATATATAGAGGAAATACTCTTATTTATCAGGTGGGATTTGATTCTTTTACAGTACCTGCTGGAGTAACTAATCAACAATTTGTTATTCCTTATAATGTTAGTAAAATCCATATTGATTGTGTTGCTAGTAAAGGTAATGGAAATAATGGAGGTAAAGGGGGAAGAGTACAATGTGATTTATCAGTAACAGGCGGTCAAATATTATATATAACTTCCGGAGCACAAGCTTCAGGAAATTTATCTGCTCCGTCTTATAATGCAAGTGATATTAGAATAAATGGGACAGAGATGTCAGATAGAATAATTGTTGCAGGTGGAGGAGGTAATCAGGCAAATTCAGGAGCCGTAGGTGGTGCAGGTGGTGGACTTACAGGGGCAAACGGTGGTAATGGTTATGGTGGTAACTCAGCCGGAAAAGGTGGAACTCAAACAGCAGGTGGTAGTGGGGGAGCAGGAACTCCAGTATCAGTAGGACACTATCATAATGGTAACGTAGGAACATTTGGTCTAGGTGGTGCAGGTTCTTATGAAGGAAGCTACGAAGGACCATCAGGGGCAGGTGGAGCTGGTTGGTATGGTGGTGGTTCAGGTGCTGGCGATTGGAATAAAAATGGAGCTTATACGGCAGGTGGTGGTGGTGGTTCATCTTACACGCATCCGACATTATGTTCAAATGTAGTACATACACAAGGTTTTAATAATGGAAATGGTTATATAGTAGTAAGTTTTGTGGAGTAAATTAATGACAGGTAGAATTTTACAAAATGGTAATGTTATTGAGGTTAGGCAGGGCGATAACTTCAATATTAGACTGCAATTTAAAAAACAAGGCAAGGAAATTGATTTAACTGGTGCAGATGTAAAAATGCAAGTTAAAAACCCTGATAATGGTCAAGTAATGTGGACTTTATCAGGACAAGCAACAGATATTGAACAAGGTAAGTTTTTGATACCATTAACACCTATTCAAACAGGTATTGCTGTTGGCACATATACAACAGATATTCAAATACAATTTAATGATGAACTAAAATCTATACATACAATATTCCCTGCTGATGTAAATAAAACAGGATATTTTAGAGTAACACCACAAGTAACGGAGTAGCACAATGGAAATATTAGAGGTTGAATTAGGACACTCTACTGATATTAATGTTGATATTATTGAAAACCCAGATACTGCAATACTTGAGGTTTATTGGCAAGATGAAGTAGAGTTAAACTATGATTTAGATGTTCAATTTATTAAAAATGGCGAACGTGAAATTGATAGCTATGTTGTTAATGTAGTTAAGCCTGAAATTAGAGAATATGCAGAAGAAGTTGCAACCCAATATGTACAGCAATATGCTGCAACAACAATTAATAACTATGTTGAAAGTGTAATTAAACCTGATATTGATGATTATACAGATGCTAAATTAACAGCATTTAACACAAACGCAACAGCTAAAACAGATGATTTTAATACACTTGCTCAAGAAAGTGAACAAGTATTAGTTCAATATGTAAATAGTGCTAATGCTAGTGCTATAACTGCTACAACTCAAGCAGGAATTGCAACATCTAAAGCTAGTGATAGTTTAGCAAGTGCCAATGCTAGTGCATCATCTGCAATATCTGCTCAAGCTAGTGCTGAACAAGCAGAAGAGGCATTAAAATCCATTACAGGTGTTTATCGTGTTAAAGGTAGTGTAGCAACTTATAACGATTTACCATCAGTTGGGCAAAAGGTCGGCGATGTGTATAATGTGTTAGATAGTGGTGCTAATTATGTTTGGACTGATAGCGGATGGGATAAATTAAGTGAAACAGTAGATTTAAGTAAATACGCATTAAAGACAGATTTACCAACTATTGCGAAAGCTGGTGTTCCCGGTCTTGTTGCTGGTGGTAACTGGCTAACTGTAAACCAAACAACGGGTAAAATGGAATGTGGAGAACTAACAAAAGCACAATATGATAGTGCTTTAGGATATACATTTATCAGTAAGACTACGTTAAATAATGTGTTAAAAGACGTATTTACTGATGGGGTAATTGCTACTGGTAGCACCGAAAAGAGAACGTTGCAAGATAGGTTTGCTGATGCAATAAATGTAAAAGACTTTGGTGCTAAAGGCGATGGTGTTACTGATGATACGACAGCATTTAGAAATGCAGGTGCAAATATTATTGTACCAAGTGGAGAATATGTTGTTAATAGTTTAAATAATAACATCAAGGGTGATGGTATTATCTATTGTTCAGCAACAGGACAGAAATTTAGAGCAGGTGGTGCATTTATTGTAGAAGATTCTATTTCAAAAGAACATAAACTTGGTGAGCCTTTCTTTGGAGTAAATGACGGAGTAACAAATACAGAGATTTATACTTATGCTTCGCGTGGTATTCAGGGTGCAGCTTATGTTAAACAAGGAAACAATGAATACTTGTTCATATCACAAACAGCTACACCGTCAAGTGGAAGTGATGCAGGTAATTCTTGTCGTATAACACAATTCGCTATTAACAGTGATGGTACAATAAGACCTCAATATATTGCTTTTTCAGGCATATTGCCTATTGGACATGGTCAAGGTATGGGTGTTACAATAGAAAATGGAGAAATTTATTTATGGTGTCAATCTGCATATAATGCAAGTTTATCTAGACAATACAGAGGAGTTACTAAAATACATTGGAGAGGAAGTTTAACAACAGCTTCTGATGTACAAGAAATTCCACTTATACCTGATACAGGTGTTTATTCAAATTATATAGGATTAACTCCTACAGTATCTACAGATGGTAAATATTTAATAGCACATGTTTCTGGTGCTCGTGATTATATGTGTTTAATTTGGGAAATAGAAGGATTGACAGCTTATTCTAAACCAATTAAGCAATTTATTGTACCACAAAATCAAGGAATTAATACAGTACAGGGAAAATGTGCTGATACAAACTATATTTACTTTTTAGTAAGTACGGGTAATTTATATGATTATCAGGCAATATTTATTTATGACTATTCAGGTAATTTAATAAAAACAAAATATATAGGTTGTGAAAAAGCTATAAAAGGTGGTATTGATTCAATTATTAACGATACTACTGGATTGTGGCATATTTTTGAGAATGAAGGTATTTATTGTCGTGGTGGAGATATATGTGTTGTTGGATATGCAGTTGAACAACCATTTGGCGATATAGTAGAATTAGATGGTATTAATTATGCTTGTATTCGTGATGCTAATGGTACATCTATAAATGATAAACATTATTTTCAGCCGACTAGTAAAACGGCAACAATGACATATTCGCCAAATACTGCATATAAAAGTGGTATTACTAAAGCTTACAACAACAAACAACCATTTTATGTTAATGATTACAAATATGTGTATAGTATTGGCAGAGTAGGTGATACTTATGCAGAAGATACAACACTAATACGGTCAAGGATAGCTCAATATGATAGCAGTAATAATGCAACTATAACAGCTCCAAAAGGAAATTCATTTAGGCTTAATTATTTTAACTATGCAACTGGTAAACCTGAATTATTGATGAGTATGGATTATAGAAATATGTATTTTTATGACAGATACCCGACTGGAAAAGGTTATATTGGTGGTTTACATTGGCAGTATGATGATACAAACCAATATTGTTCATTAAATGTAGGAACAACACAAAAAGCACAATTATCTTTATACGGCGACAATGATAGCAGTAATAATTATTTAGGAATATCATATAATAATAAAAACAAACTATTTTTCACAAAAGATGGTGTGGCTATATTTAATATATCAGATTATTCTTCTGCAAATAATCATGGTATTGTTTTTACTCGTAATGGTATGACTGATAAACGTGGGTCAATCTATTCAACAGGTTCAACAATTCACTATGCTGGTCAAGATTATTTATCATTAGAAGTACTAGATAACACTAACACCATAAAAACAAGTGTCATAATTGGTGGTGCATCTCCATATTGCAGACCTTACATCACAAATAGTACCACTCTTGGAGATGCTTCTCACTTATGGAAAGAAGTATTTGCAGCAAATGCAATAATCAATACTTCTGATGAACGCCAAAAACAAGATATAGATGTTATTGATGAACGTGTATTCAAGGCTTGGGAAAAGGTTAACTTTGTTCAATACAAGTTTAAATCATCTGTTGAGGAAAAGGGCGAAAATGCTCGTATTCACTTTGGTTTAATTGCACAAAAAGTTAAGGAAGCTTTTGAGAGTGAAGGATTAGATGGTTTTAAGTACGGACTACTTTGCTATGATGAATGGGAAGATGAATATGAAAACGAAGAGGTTACAGATGAACAAGCTGTATATGATGAAGATGGTAATGAAATTGTACCAGCTAAAACACATATAGAAAAGAAACTTGTAACAAAAGCAGGCAATGCTTATGGTATTCGTTATTCTGAAGCTCTTGCTCTTGAATGTGCATATCAACGTTGGACGTTAGATAAGTTGAAGAAACTTCTCAAATCAGACATAATCTGATAAAGGGCTACTTTATGTAGCCTTTTTTATTGACAGCATATTATTTTAGTTTCATTATTATAAAAACGACAAAACATAGGAGATAACAATGTGTACAAAAGTGTATTTTTTTGAAGAGTTTTTTGAGTGCAACAATGCAGAGGTAGGAAACAGGTTTTTAAAAGCTATGAACTTACCTGAAGATGTTGAGCAAACATTAAAAGATTACTACGTTGAGCATCTTGAACAAAAACAAATGGCAACAAAATACGGAGTTGAAGAACGTACCATTAGAAGTAGGTTAGATTATGCTAGAGCTTTATGCAGAATGAAAGCTGTCGGATGGTTTTCGCAATATTTTGCTGGCGATAAGACAGTTTAACTTCCTATTTGTTTCCTAACACAGACCTATACTTACATAAAAAATAGGATAAAATAAAGACGTAATCTAATGGTTACGTCTTATTTTGTTAATTATTATGGGAGTAAAAGGAATGGAAATTAAGACTGCTGACGGAACGCAACACGTTGCATCTTCTGGTGTTGGTGGAGCTGGTTTAGGTTTAGGTATTGCCGGAACTACACTTGCTTTATTGAATGGTGGATTAGGCAATATCTTTGGTGGTAATAGAATGGGTAATTATGCTTGTAACTATGAGCCACATCAAGAGTTCGCTACTAAAACAGATTTAGCTTATGCTCAAGAATTGGCTAGAAAAGATAGCGAAATAGCACTTTTGAAATCTGAACAAAACACAGAGGTTAAAATTGCTGACGTGTACGAACGTTTAATTACACGAATTAACTCTGATGCTAAAGCACAGGCTGAATGGAATACTCAACAAGCTGTTAATAACTGTCATATGTCATCTGCTATTGCTACAAACAAAAATAGCATTGATGTATTGGGTAGGGTTGTTGATGACATCACTAAAGTAGTTATACCAAAGGATGCTATTTGCCCTGCTGTAATGCCACGTTATAATTATTGGGTTGCACCAACTACACCTGCACCTGATAATAGTGTTGTTGAAGAAAAAGCATAGAGGTTGAGGAATGGTTGACGTTAAACAACAAGAACTTGACTTTTTTGAGCAACAAGTTTTGACGGATATTTTCGGAGGTTATAATCAAGAAAGTTTTGTCTTTAGGTATGGATTTTTTAAGTTTGACCTTGCACCAAAGGTTCAAAAAGCTATTAACGATATGGAAAAACTTATTTATCCTTTGATGGATGATGAGGGGTACATCAATAGTAGCGACATTAAGAAGTATGTAAATGATATTATTATAAATGTTCCTGATGGGAGATACAGACTTATTGATTTATATCGCAAATGTCAACCATTCCTTATTAGTGCTATTAACTATGTAAAGGGGTGATGCTATGGGATATAAAGAGATATTAAATGAGTATGTTGAATCAGGTAACGAAATTGAAATGATACATCTTGCTGATATGACTAATGACTTTGTATGTGAGGTTAAAAAATCGCATCCGGAGTTAGCACACGATTTTGTTATGAAATTGAAGTTATATAAACACCCTATGCACGATAGGGAAACAGTAGAGCATATCGTGGCAGAATTTCAAAACGATGATGGCACAAATGGGCAACATTGGGATTATGACACAACTTCTAAAATAGCTGAAAGTTATGGGATTGATAAAAACGTGTTCTATTATGTTATCAATATGATGTATTCTGATTTTTATTATCCTGATAAATCTGATGACAGATATATTAAGGATGCGGTTAAATTTATACACGATAAAGATGCACCAGTTGACAAGGCTGAACGTTATTATCGTGCAATGCATTATTGAGGGATTGGTTTAATCCCTCTTTTTTATTGGGGGATTAAATGGAACATTTATTTTTGTATATTGTAAGTATATTTGCTGGGGTTTGGAACGTGATAAACGAGAAATTTCAATCATATAGACGTAGTGTAGGGTTGTTTTTGTTGGGTGCTAGCTTTTGTTATTGCTCTGCTATTATTGCTGAAACATACGGGTTAGAGAGCCAAACAGCGACTTGTATTGGTTATATATGCGGTATGTTATCGCCAAAGATTTATGATGCTATGGCTAAAATTGTTAGCTTTATACCAAACGTTGTTATGCGTGCATTTGAAAAGTGGTTGGAGAAATAATATGGCTGAAGATTGGGAGATGGAGAGGCTTAAATTCCACGAGGGATTAAAGCTATGTGTTTATGTATGTCCAGCAGGTAAAAAGACCATAGGGGTTGGTAGATGCCTTGAAACAAACCCTTTGACGGCAGAAGAAAAGAGAGTTTGTCCTGATGCTGAACGTGGTATAACATACAACGGAGCAATATATCTGTTAAGGAATGACATTGATAAATGCAAGGCACAACTTAACAAAGAGTTTAATTGGATATTTACGTTAGATGAAGAAAGACAATATGCGTTATTAGATATGTGCTTTCAATTAGGTATTAACGGACTAAAGAAATTTAGAAAGATGCTTTTGTATTTGAAATTAAAAGACTTCAAAAAAGCATCTATTGAGTGTTTGGATAGCAACTATGCGAAACAGACACCAAAGAGAGCAAACAGAATAGCTAGATTAATTAGAACAGGGGAGTGGGTTATATGATAAAGGGGTTAGCTTGTTTGTTTGTTTTAGCCTGTATTAGTACAGGCTTTTTTTATATGCGAACGAATATGCTTGAAAGTAAAAACTGCTTACTAGAGAGCGAAAAAACAACCCTTAAACACAAAGCTGATAACTTGGAGAAAAGCATTGAAGAGTATAACAAAAAGCAAATGGTCGCCGGTGGCACAATCACAGAAATCAGAGAGAGAATCAAATATATTAAAACTGATTGCGATTGTTATAACGAGTCTATTCATCCTGAGTTGCTTAACATCTTGTACAAGGGTAAATAATGAGCCTATTAGAATTAGGGAAAATTGCAGATACTCAATAAAGACTTTTGGCGATGCGATAGAGTGCGTAATAAAGTTGGATGAGTTGCAATAAAAATAAATTGACTATTTTAAAATAATATATTATTATAATGTTATTAGTAAGGTTCCCGCTCTGCGAAAGTATCGGGCTTTAAAACCACAACATCGGTTGATGGTCGCCGTATATGGAGATTGCAATATATATACGGTGTAGTAAAAAAAAGGGGGATATTCCCCCTTTATTTTATACCTAAAGCATTTTTTATTGATTGTTGGATTTCTTGTAATTGGTCTTTGGTAACTTTGGCTCTAAAATAGTTCCTTTTGCCTTGTATCTTCCCACATCTTATAAGGTCTAATCTATCTAATGATACAGTGTTTATCATATCAGCTTTCACCCAACAAGTTGAACTATCAAATGGTTTAGGTAATTTCCTTTCTAACTTTAAAAGATAATGATAATCTTTTTGTGGAATAGGTGTTGTTGTACTTAAAGGTACTACTGTGCATAACCTTGAGCCAGAACGATGTTTAGGAGAAATAACTACAACAGGTCTAATTTTAACCATTTCAGGTTCTTTAAATCCGTTGTAATTACAAATAAGTATTTCACCCATTTTAGGATAATATAATATCATTGTTATTTTTCCATTGTTATATAAAAAGATAGCAGAGGAGATACGACTCAACCAACTGCTATCCATACTGTTAAGCGATTTAATTCGCAAGTATTATTATAAACAAGTTTCAAATTTATGCAACAAAAAAAAGACAGCCTTGTAAGGAAAGTTGTCTTTCTAACTTATAATGGAAAAAATATAGGCTATACCTATGAAAAATACTTTACCGAATCGGAAATGAATTTACAAGGGGGAGCTATGGAGTTATACACAGATAGTTCTTGGCAAAAGGGTATTGCTGGTATTGGTATCTATGTTATTGATGGAGTTAAGACTAGGCAAATATCAAATTGTATTCCTTGCGAAAACAATAACCTAGGTGAAATGTTTGCAATAAAGATAGCTTGTATATTGGCTGGTGGCAAGAAAGCAACTATTTATACAGATAGCCAAACCGCTATTGACTACATCAAAGGCAATGTACGACCTAAAACCCCATCTGATTTTAAGTATAAAAGCCAATGGATAGCATACAACCAAATGAAAGTGCTAGCTTATGAAATAAACCAAATCAACCCAAATATTACATTTGAGAAAGTAAAGGCACACAGACACGATTTTAGAATAGGACACTTGAATAATGCTATGGCTGATATACTAGCAAAACAAGGATATGCAAAGAGTTTAGGTAGGTAATTTTTTGTATAAATACGTTGTACACACGTTGTACACATTGTGCAACTTTTGTGCAACTTTATTATAAATATGTAGCATTTTTTAGCACTTTTTAGCATTTTTTCACATTTTTTAGACTTTAAAAAAGTGCTTTAAACAATAAAAAAGCCTTGTAAAAACAAGGCTTTATACTGGTGCCGGTTATGTGACTTGAACACACGACCCACGCATTACGAAGAGAGTAGGCTGTATAGTTAAGTAATTGTTTTGATGTTATTTATTTTAGACAAAAACAAGTATTGTGCAAAAATTGTGCAACTTTTAAAGAACTACGCATTCTTTCACGCATTTTTTACTTAAAAACACTCTCAAGAGCAGACCTTTTTTCTCCATCTAAAACGTGTGCATATTTGGTTGTGGTTTTAATATCTGCGTGTCCTAAAATTTGTTGAGTTAGTTTTAAGTTGCCTGTTTCTTTTAGCATCCACGTTGCACAAGTATGACGTAAGGTGTGAAAGTTCATATAAGGTATATTTGCATTTCTTAAAGCTGTGTGCCACGAACGACTAATATCTTTTATTTGTTTACCATCAAAAGTAAATACATATTCACAAACTTTAGGTTGTTGCTCTAATATTTCTTTTAATTTATCTATCATTGGGATAACAAAGTTTTTGCCACCATCTGTTGTTTTATCTTTAACTTTTACATTAATCACATTATTTTTGAAATCTATATTTTCCCATTTCAAAGCGAGTAAATTACCACGTCTTAAACCTGTATATAATGCAGTGTAGATAATAGGTTTCAGATGAGGGGATGCATTATCAATAATTTTTTGCACAGTTTCCATACTGTCAAAATATTTTATATTTTCTGCTGTTTCACGAAGTTTATACTTTGAAATTTTAACATTAGGTATTTTAAAACCCCATTCATCACATTTAGTCATAATTGATGAAATAAGCATCAACTCTCTGTTAATTGTGCCATTTTTTACTGATTTTTTTCTTGTTGCTACAAATTCAGCTAATGTATTAGCATTAATTTCATCTAAATATTTTTTATTTAATAAATCTTTTAAGTTTTTTAATCCGTTTAATTGTTCGTTTGGTCGTGATAAAAATTGTGAATGTCTTTCATAGAACAGACCAAAAGCCTCATCAATAGTTAATTTTGTATTTTCAGGTGTTTTTTGAAGTTCAAGGACTTTTTCTGTTGTTCTTCTGACTGCCTCTGCTCTATCCGTTGTACCAGTAGAGCATCTAAACTGCACTTGTGAGCCGTCTTGTCTTGCGAATGAAATGTATGCGTGGTAGATATTTCCTCTTTTAAATAACCTATATGGGTCTGTGTGCTTTTTAGCCATTTATCCAAATCCTCACTATTAAACATCTTGCGTTTGGATGGCATAATATAAGGGATATTGCCTGAATTAACTGCTGATTCAAACAAGTATCTACCAATTTTTAAATATCCACACGCATCTTTTGTATTTAATAATGTCATATTATAAATCCTTAAAAGAGTCAATTAAAAAGGTGGGGCAGAGGAGTTTTAAAAAATAAATTGATTAAGGTTAGCCGATACAACTGCCCCATAGAGGTTAAAGTTTTTCTAGCCTTGCTATTTCTCTATCTAAATAGAATTTGGCTTTTTTTAGGTCTTGCAATGGTGGGTTTTCGTCTTTTAATCCCATTCGCCATAAATATTTAATAACGTTACCTACATTGAAATTATACCATTCCACCACGTCAATACACTCAATACCTGACGGATGTTTATTATAATATTCTGGATGCTCAACTTGTGTGTTATTTTTCTTCATTAATTTTCTCCTGTAATAATGTCGTATAGTTTATGTTTGCAACATTTCTCCAACTTGAATAACATTAATGGCGATATATACCTTGATTTGTTATTTTTGATTTTTGAAATTGTTACTTTAATGCTGTTGCTATCGTGCTTAATCTTGTTTTCTTTGAAGTATTTGACTATGTTTTTTAAGTTTATATCTATTTCTTTATATGGTTCTTTTTTGCCACCATATAGCAGATATTCAAGGCTAACATTGAAAAACTTGGCTAATCTATGAAGTATATCTAATCTTAATATGCCACCACAATTAATTCTTATGTTAGCATTATCTATTGGCAAGTGATAATAAATAACCTTTTGCTCAACTCTTAATTCTTCAATCCTATCATTAATGCATAATGCTTGATAGTATTCTTCAGAAGTGTCATCAACTATCATCTCTCACCTCTGTTAAAAGCTTGCATTAGTCTTAACTTAATATCAACTAAACCTCTATCACATAGTTGTGTCAATTTTTGACATCTGTTCTTTTCATTATTTAACTCTATTGGTAATCTCATTCTATTGAGGTATCTATTCATCTGTATTTCGTATAATTGTACATCAGCGAACAAATCCACTCTGTCAGTATAAGGTAGCATATTCTTAACATAACTAGCACCTCTCATTATCGCACTCATTTTATCAGTAGCTAAAACCTCATTTTTATACACTCTATCTTTATCAGCAACCACAATAGAACTATATCCATTTTGTGTTTTAGTGTAGATTTGTACAACTTTAGTCTCTTCCATTTCAACAACTCTTGGTATTGGTAAAGTATATCCACCATTATTCTCAAATACTTGAAATTGCTCATCATCCCATTCTTGCATTTATCTAATCCTTATAATATTTACTTATATATTGATATGCTTTGCCGATTAATTCATTGTATCTGTTACGGCTCTGATAACCATAAGCTAGAGATTTAAGTATTGTTTCAGCATCGCTTAACTGGTCTTGATAGTTATTAATAAGTTTATTCTGCACATCAATTATTTCATCTTTGGTAACAGTGGATTTAATTCCTAATTTTCTCATTATCTTTATTAAAAATATCATTTATTTTCTCCCTTTTATTTACGGCTGATAGCTAACTAGGATTTTATCTATCATTTAACCAAGTATAACAGCAAGCTACTCTGTTTCGCTCCGATAATTTGCAACTTATCTCCGCACCTTTTAACCCCCCTCGGCACCGTATCTTTAATTCTCCAATTCAAATTCTTCCCAAACAAATTCATATATTGGGTAACTTTCATTCATTTCATAACATATACTTTCGCAAGTGCTTTGATTGGAATATACTGCAATAGCTGTATAATCATCGCTAGTATTTCTCATTCTACGCTCTAAAACATATACTTTCATCTTTAATCTCCTTTCTTTAATTTTACTTGTTCTGTTAAAGGTAATACTTTCCATGAATATTTCATAGCAGTTGCAGAAAAATGTGTTACTAATTCAATCTTTTTCTTTTTAGTATCAATGGAATATATTTCTTCATCAATCATCACATAAAGAATATCAGGGTAAGAAAATTGATAAATGAAATATCCTTTTTTGAGATATTCAGATGCTTCTTCAAAATCCATAAGAAAAGAAAAATCTGCTTCAAAATCGCCACCCCAAATTATATGTTTTATAATCCACCAAATAAGTTTAATCATCTTTATATCTCCTAAAACAATATTCCTTGTTTTTGTTCATCTTCTAATCTTTTACAACTAGCTTTCCAGTAGTCGTAATCTTTCTCTACGCAAATAAAGTTCCTTTCTTTACAATCTTAATTTCAAACTCGTGTCCGCCAACTAGCATCTTAGTTTCAAATTCTTTACCTTTCTGTCTGCATAGGTTCGCACATATAATTGCTAACATATCCTCAATGGTAAAGTAATGTTCCTGCATAAAGTCGCATAGTTCATCAAATCTGTGTCTATCGTCTGTCATTTTCAACCTACTTTAAATGTCCTGTTAACCATAAAGCATATAACATAAATAAAGCTCCTAATCCGAATAACATTATCTAACTCCTAACAAAAATCACTTTCTAAAAAGTTATAACCATCAATTATCTCTACTTCATCGTGGTCTTTTCCATTTTGGAAACTACTAATAATATCAATCAAATCATCTTTGCTTAATTGTCGTTCATATTCATCTTCTATAATACCTGTATCAATGATTTTACAAAATGATTTATAATTGAAAATTCGTGGTTGTTTGTGAAATAAAAACTTCCAGCCATGCGAGGTTCTACCAAGGTGTATAGTTTTTCTCGGCTTACCACAACAAGGGCAAAAATCAGTTTTAAGATAATAATTAGTTCCCATCATCTAACTCCTCTATTTTTTTTAGTATCCATAATCTTTTGCTCCAAATGGCTTAACGCATAATCTCAATGCATCTTTACATCTTATTCCTTTCTTCACCGCTCTTCTAACCCTTTGATAATAAGGTCTATCAAGTGTAGAATATAATTTTTGCTCATCTGTACCTATAAATCTTCTTTTTCTAGCACTTTCACTACTAGCTTTTTGGCAACATTCTTTTATTGACATTTTTGGAGTTTCTAAAGATTCAAGTAAATCCCATCCATATTCATAATATCTTCTGCAAAACAACTTGTAAGATATGCCATATTCACGACATAATTCAGCGTAGCTAGTCATCTTGCACCTCAAACCAACTATTAACTGGATATTTAGATTTACCTTTGTAATTGTCATATTTTTTTGTATCAACCAAACAAATACATTCAGTGCTTGATATTTGCCCGTTTTTTTTATTTAATCTGACACCATAGGCAAGATTATTATAATCTCCCCATACTTTTGTAATTATCGTGGCAAAATAGTCGTTTTCCCAAATATCGCCAATTTCAAATTTTTCTTTACTCATTTATCTAACTCCTCTAACATCTTAAATAGTTCTTCTTTTGTTACTTGCTTTTCCTTAGACCTCATAAGCAATCCTAAAGCACATATCCACAAAATAAAACAAGGTAACCACTCATTCCCAAAGTATTCGTGAGCTAACCATAAAACAAATGCATTACTAACACACATATAAGTGTCAGACCAAAAGCTTTCCCAAAAACTCTCTTTTGATACATAAATATCTTTTTTATCTTTTATTCTAACAACGGTCATTGTAATCTCCTATTCATCTGTGCGTTTTTCACAATGTTGTACTTTTTGATTTGAAACATTTTCTGTAACATTTTTAGGATTTAGCAACATTTCTAACTGCTTTTTAAGTTTCTCTCTTTCCTCAATTAGCCTTTTGATATAAGACTTTAGCTGGCTCACTTTATCAGGATAATTACGGTTGATATTTACCTTGTTGTAGTATTCTAATGCTTTGGCTGATTTTGTTTTTAATTCTTTAATCTCTTCTTCCATTTTATCCAATAACGTTATCATCATAACTGTTTCATCAAAACTAGGAACTGGAGATAATACTTCTATTTTATCGCCATCTTTAGCTAATCTTAACTGACGTAGGTTATATAGGCTAACTACATCTACGCAACCTGTGGGCATTTTTGCGTAATAATATCCATCTTTTAGATTACCTTGCTTTAACTTTTTGGTTAATTCTTCACTCATTACCACACCTCATTAAACTTTGTGTCCAATCATCAACAGGAGCGATGTCAAAAGTAAAATTCAACATTTTGTAATCTCCACCGTTAACGTTTGGAAACCATTGCAAAAAATTTTCACCCATATCAGGTTTCTTATCGTACCAACCCCATTTACAATTACCATCCATAGCTACCCAACCTTTTTTAAGTAGTGGTAGTAATTGCTCTATCTTAATACTCATTTATCTAACTCCTCTATATCATTATTGACTGATTTTTCTAATTGCTTGTCTTTAATCCCTAGAGCTTTTTTAATCTCCCGCCAAAGAGGGTAATTTACATAAAAACTATCGTCATAACTAACCCAATCAAAATGTTCATTTACTTGTTTAAGAAGTTCTTTAAGTTCCTCATTTTCCTTTTGTAGGTTCTCGCACTTGTCTAATGCTTGCACTAATTTAATATCGCTATCTTCTCTCATTTCTCAATTCCCCTGATTTTGTTTATTCGTTTTATCGTGTTTTTGCTCATCTATTTTATCCTCTAGTTCTTTGATTTCGCTTTTCAAAAACTCAATGTAGCTATCTTTGTATTTGAGTTCATATTGGAGTTGTTTAATCTCTTTTTCATAATCAATGCACATCCTTAATTACAATCCCTGCATCTTTAACTAAACTATCAATTAAACGTTGCAACTCTTTGATTTTATTTTCATAAAAAGCTTTTTGACTTTCTAATTCCTGACGTAAAGCATTTACTTCTGCTTTACGAACTTCATTCATTACTTTGTTTGTGTTATTTACCATTGTCGTTCTCCTTGTGGTGCATAGTTTTTGTATTCCAATCACGTTGTTTGTTTGAACTCATTTTGATACAAACGTCCTCATAAATATCTTGGTAACGTAAGCAGTTAATACTTGTGATAATAACATCTATAAGTTCTTCTCTAACGTGTTTTCTCTTAATGTTTCTCATTTGATAATTGTTAGCATTTCTTAACTCTTTTTTGGCATCTACAACCTCGTTAATTTCTGATTGTAGCTTGATAAGTTGACTCTTTGATGTTGCTTGTGGAAATGTGTTTTTGTGCCATTTCCAAATATCAATAATCTTTAATATTTTACTTAACATCTATCTCTCCTAAATATGTGTATTCGTTCCAATGTGTAGGGTTGCCTAAACAATCTAAACCCTCGTGTCTAATACCAATGATATTGTGCTTTTTGCGTAACACAGATATTATGGTTGTTAGTTTGGTTGTGCCGAATAAGTCCGTTGCTTGCATAGCAGTAATTGAGTTTCCTGCTTTCAAATAATCTAAAACTAAATCTTGCTTTCTCATTTTTCTCTCTCCCTAAATTGAGGTGGGGTGGCGGAGGTAGATACGACAACAAAACTTGACCACCCCATATTTTTATTTAACCTTGTTATAAATCTTGTTGCCTGCTTTGGTTTTATTGCCTGTGTAGATAAAAACCTCACAATCAAAAAACCTTGTTAAGAGCCACGCAAATGGCTTAATAATTAACATATTCTGTATTCTTCTCATAGTGGTAACTCATCTCCATTAGTTGCTAATTTAATAATTGCGTCCTCTAGTGTTTTTGCTGAAATTGTGGTATCAGGAGAGCCATCTTTTCTTAAATCTTCTATAAGAACTCTTGCTCTTTCTTTATACTCATCATTAAACCATTCTGGCTTGTTGATGATAATATCAAGACATCTTGTATAACGTTCTTTTAATGATTTCTGTGGGGTAGGGGTTGGAGCAGGTGATGAGATAATTTTATGGTCGTGAGGATTGTCCTGCTCCAAATCTTGTGATAGTTTAGTCAATAACTCTTCTGCGGTGCATATTGCTTGGTCAATACCAATACCAAAATTACCCAAACAACGACCCATTGCAGAAGTTTCGCAGTTTTCAACAAAAGCGAATTTGTTAATTGGGGATTTTGCTACAACTTCTCTGGCGAAACCTGTTGCTCTTATTACACCTTTATCATCAATAATAGTTGCTTTCATTGTGCAGAAGTCAGTACCCATTTCTATTATCTCTGTAATAAGTGAGTAATCTTTGAAGTTATTTCTAAACTCTTTTAATCTTTCATTTACAAGGATGTAGTCCTTGCCTTTTATGTTAATACTTTTCATTGCCATTGCCGTTTTCTCCTAAATGTAAGGTGGGAAGATGATGATTGTGAACAAGTCGTATATTGAATGTCAGAGTTACATATATTTTAAGGTGTTTCATCTTCCCATTATTGTTAAATCTTTAATTGTTTGACTAATTTGCCCATTTCTTCAATTTCAGGCATTACATACCTTGGTTCTTCATCATAAAGGTTATTAAACACGTTATCTTTATGCATATAACAGCCATCTAACTCATTTACGATAAACTCACCAAAATCACGAAGTCCGATATTCTCAAGGTCTGATAAAAGGTTATCTAAAACTTCTTCTCTTGCCTCTTGACGTGTTTTACAATCAGAACTCCAATCACTTAAAACATCATCAATTCTTTTGTTTGTTAATTGCTCAAAGTAACAAAATATTGCTGAATATGCTTTTTTGCTATCCATTGTATTATCTCCTCTCTGCAACTGAAATTAATGCTAGATTGATAGCTGGTATAATTAACCATAAAGCTAGGCAGAACATTCTGTTTGTATTTACAGCATATAAATAAGCTATCAGAAGTAATAAGTTTGTGATTATAAATAAAGTTCTCATTGTCGTATCTCCGTTTTAATGTTTCGCAAGGGGATTTGATGCTTGTGTGTATTTAACCTGTGGTTTGATATTCCCCTTGCTT
>JAGHSX010000124.1 GCA_018065645.1 Candidatus Scybalousia scybalohippi | reverse complement strand
TATTATTATTAACTTTGCGTTTTAAAACTAACGAAAAAAAATAAAAACGCAATATGAATTACAAAAAATTATTCCTGCTTATACTTTTGTTTATACCAATGTTTGGTATAGGTCAATCATTAAATGTTTTATATAGTTTCCGTACTTATCATTCTACACAAGGAAACTATGCTGAAATAAATACTTCCATAGAGTCCAATAGTGCAGTAATAAGTTACAACAAAGGAAAATATTCACAAAAACTGGAGCTTACAACTATTATCTGCAACATCGACACACCAGATTCTGCGATCTATGTAGACAAACGTGTGATAAAAACTCCAGAAGTAGATGATACAACAAAACTAAAAAACACTTCTATCCTTGACCTTCAAAGAATGGCTTTGGACAATGGAAACTATG
Organism: Candidatus Scybalousia scybalohippi; assembly: GCA_018065645.1. Taxonomy (GTDB): domain Bacteria; phylum Bacteroidota; class Bacteroidia; order Bacteroidales; family P3; genus Scybalousia_A; species Scybalousia_A scybalohippi. Next base: position 4,448 of record JAGHSX010000124.1, on the reverse strand, counting down.
TAGTATATTTTGAATTGAGAGATTTAAACTCCAGCAATCAGCCAATACAGTATCGTGATGCAATCTCTATGAACTACGACAACAAAGAGTTGAGCGTTGCTGACATCATGCTGATAGACTCTTATAAAAAAACAGTAAAAGAAAATGTTTACTCAAAGGCTGGCTACGACATGCAACCTTATCTGTTTGATGTAATAGGTGCTGACAACAACATTCTAAATTACTACACAGAAGTGTATAATGCAGACAAATCATTCGGAAAAGACGAATACTATGCACTAGTAACAGTTGTTGAAGATATCTCAAGCAACAAAAAAGTTGATTCTATTCAATCTATCAAAAGAATAAAAGCAAGCGAAATAACATCATACATAGGAAGCCTAGACATCTCTTCTCTTGCAGAAGGCAGTTATTACCTTAGTGTAGAAGTAAGAAATGCCAACAATATTCTATATGCTTACAACCGTTATCCTTTCTACAAACAAAGTTACAAAAAGAATGACATAAACAATGTAGATATTCCTTCCGATGCTTTTGTTCACTTTATCCCAGATTCAAACCTTACAAACAGCATGTACTACACTATTCCTATCGCATCTGAAGCACAAAAGGATTTCATACGCAGAAATGCAAAAACAGCAACACCTGAACAAAAACGTTATTTCCTTTATCAGATATTCAAAGAATACAACCCTATCAATCCAAACAGAGCTTGGAATGAATACTATAGTGCTGTAAAATATGTAAACTCACACTACAAAACACAGATAAAGGGTGGTTACGAGACAGATATGGGTAGAGTTTATCTACAATATGGAGCACCAGACTATGTAATAGATGAAAAATTTGGAGCATCTTCTGGTTTGCAACAGCGTACCAACATAGACAAAAACCTTAACCCTTACGCTCCAGACGTAGATGCTGATGGTGTAAACTACTATCCTTACCAGATATGGATATACAATACAACTCCATTTGGAGAAGCTAACCGTAAGTTTGTCTTCTATGCTAAACAAAGCAACCTTGTAGAATACTTCCTTCTACACTCTACAGCTAAAGGAGAGATACAAGATATCTACTGGGAAAGAACTTTGTCAAGAAACTCTTTGGAAGAAGGTGTTGAAGGCAAGGCTGGAAAACAATTCCGTGTAGGTCACGAATAAATCTAAACACATACTCTTTCTTATATGAATAAAAAGATAGCTATCGTTATACTAAACTGGAACGGCAGAGAGAAAGGATTGATAGACAAATACCTTCCTTCTGTTGTAAAATATTCTTCCAACGCAGAAGTGTGGGTGGCAGACAATGGTTCTACAGACGATTCCCTAGATTTTATTCATAACAACTTCCCTACTGTAAAAACTATTGCTTTAGACAAAAACTATGGTTTTACAGGAGGATACAATAGAGCTTTGAATCAAATAGAAGCAGATTACTTCTGCCTATTGAATGATGACGTAGAGGTAACATTTGCTTGGATACGACCTATAATAGAGTTGATGGAAAGCGATGATAAGATAGCTATCTGTCAACCTAAAATAAAATCCTACAAAGATAAATCTTCTTTTGAATATGCTGGAGCGGCAGGAGGTTACATAGATTATCTTGGTTATCCTTTCTGCGCAGGCAGAATATTTGAAAACCTGGAAAAAGACACCAACCAATACGAAACCATCAGAGAAATATTCTGGGCTACAGGTGCTGCCATGTTTGTAAAGGCAGACATATTCAAAACTTTGGGAGGATTGGATGAAGATTTCTTTGCTCACATGGAAGAGATAGACTTTTGCTGGAGAGTGAAGAACAATGGTTACAAAGTAATGTATTGTCCACAATCAACAGTCTATCACTATGGTGGCGCAACACTTAACAAAATCAACCCAAAGAAAACTTATCTTAACTTCAGGAACAATCTTCTCATCTTATACAAAAATCTTCCAGAAAAGAAACTGCGTTCTGTCCTAAGAAAACGCAAATATATGGATATGTTGGCAGCAGTAGTTTTTCTATTGACAACAAACAGACAAGAATACAAGGCTGTACTGCAAGCAAGAAAAGATTTCTACTCTATGTTGCCTCAGTTCAAGGAGAAAAGAATGAAAAACATAGAAGAGTATCCTTCCTGTGTATTGAAAAAGAGCCTAGTCTTATGCAGTAAATTGTGGAGAAAGAACAAGTTTACAGATTATCTCCCACATCTTTCAAAATAGAAAGGACTTGCTCCGAAGTCTTTGTTTCCATCAGTTTCAGTTTGTATGGTTTAAAACCTGGTACTGCAAGAAAGTATCTAGCATAGAATTTTTTCATAATAGGTATTGCCCTACTCTCTCCTATATTTTCACACATAGCAAGTAGATGTTCCTTACAAACACCAACCTTTTCCTGCATAGTCGGCAAAGTTACTTGTTCTCCATTTAGAGCTTGCTTACATTCTCTAAAGAAGAAAGGATTGCCTACAGCGTGTCTGCCGACCAATATACCATCTACCCCATACCTGTTTTTATATTCCAATAGTTTTTCTACGCTATTTATATCTCCATTGCCAAACACAGGTATAGTCATACGAGGATTTTCCTTCACCTTTCCTATAAGAGTCCAGTCTGCGTCTCCTCTATACATCTGCTGTTTTGTTCTGCCATGTATAGCAATCATCTGAATACCTACATCTTGCAGTCTTTCTGCTATTTCCACAATAGGTTTGCTTTTTTCATCATAACCCAATCGTGTTTTCACAGTTACAGGTGTCTTGACAGCTTTAACTATTGCAGAGGTAATACTTATCATCTTTGGAATATCTGCAAGAATACCACTTCCACCTCCTTTGCCTGCTACTTTCTTCATAGGACAGCCCCAATTTATATCTATAAAATCTGGCTGAAAGCTTTCCATTCTTTGAGCAGCATCTACCAATGGACCTTGTTCATTGCCAAAGATTTGAATACCTATAGGTCTTTCCATAGGAGCAAAAGAAGCCTTGTCATAGGATTTTTCTACATCCCTTACCAAAGCATCGCTTGCCACAAACTCTGTGTAAAGAACATCTGCGCCAAAGCGTCTGCATATCTGTCTGTACTCCTTTGTGGTAACATCATCCATTGGAGACAGACCTAAGGTAAATGGAGGTAAAATATCTTTAAGCATGGTAATCAATCGTTTTTTCAAAGTGCAAAGTTATGAAATAAAATAGGAATTGCCTATCTTTGCAAAAACAAAACATTTCATCTATCATGAAAAAACAGACTTTAGCAATAGATTTCACCATTTTTGATTACTCAGAACTAAGTCCAGAAGAGCAAGACCTTATACAACAGGCTCAACAGTCTTTGCTTCACTCCTACTCTCCTTACTCTCATTTCAAAGTGGGTGCTGCTGTCCTTACGCAATCAAAAAAAGTTGTGATAGGTTCCAACCAGGAAAACATCGCCTATCCTTCTGGCCTTTGTGCTGAAAGAACAGCATTATTCTCTGCCTGTGCTATGGGCGAAAAACCTGTAGCTATTGCCATAGCAGCTCAAAACGAACAAGGTAATCAAGCAACAGCTTACCCTTGTGGCTCTTGTCGTCAGGTCTTGGCGGAAATAGAAAACAATATCTCTAAACAGGATATAAAAGTATTGATACTTAGAGAAGATAATTCTGTCATTTGCTTCAACAATGCAAAAGACTTACTGCCTTTCTCTTTCAATTTCTAATTTTCATATCATGCACATAACAAGAGAAAGACTCAAAGGAGCATACAGCGAAGGTGAAGCCTTAGCTATCTACAAAGAAGTAAAGGATACTAACGACTTTATTCACTTCGCCCAGAAGTTTATGCACGATGAAGATTATCAAGTGGAACGCAATGCTTTATGGGGATTGACTAAAGCAACGGATAAGGAACTATCGCAGTTGCAACCCATTCTTCACGAACTTATAGATTTGAGCCTTTCAACTGAAAACTCCTCTGTGCGACGCCTTTCTCTAAACGTAATTCTTAGACTAGAAATAAAAGAGGAAGATCTGCGTACAGATTTCTTTGATTTCTGCCTGGAGCACATGGTAAATCTTGAAGAACTTCCTGGAATACAATCTCTATGTATAAAACTGGCCTATCACATGGCTTCTTTCTACCCAGAACTTATGGGAGAATTTATGAGAATCCTAAACTCTATGGATATGGTGTACTACAAACCAGCTGTCATCTCCATTAGAAAAAACATCCTCTCTGGCAAATACAAAATCAAAAGAAAAGTATAATAATATAAACAAAAGTTGCTTCCGACACGAATAAGGGATATAATCATGAAAAAATATGTTTTATTTGCATTATTTTGCAGTCTACTTAATCCAATATTCTCTCAAGAGGATGATTTATACGATAAATTAAATAATCCATTAGAGATTTCTGAATATGAAGGAGGTCTAATCCAAAGAGATTTTTATTTCTTGGAAAATATAAAAGG
>JAGHSX010000096.1 GCA_018065645.1 Candidatus Scybalousia scybalohippi | reverse complement strand
ACACTTTCAGCTTTGCATTCTACGATAATAAAGGCACTTTTGTTATCAATCTTGTCTTGAGCAGACTTCCAAATAACAATATCGGCACGCGCGGATCCTTGGTCTCTGTGAGAGTTTGTAACTTTGAGTTCCTGATCCATCTGCTTAAAATCATAGCCATAGCTCTCCGCTAATCGGCAGATGTATCTTTGTCGTACTTCCTCCTCTGGCTTTAGTACTAACCACTTATCTTTCAAAGGTGCATATATCTTATTGTCTTTTATTTGGATTTCCATTGTTATTTCTTTATGTGTTTTGTGCTAATACATCTGCACATTTACAAGCATTTTCTACAGTCTTTCTTCCCATGGAGTTCTCTTTGCTATCAACTCCGCATTATATTGTTTCTTAAATTCTTTCTTAGCCAGCTGAAGCCTTGTGGAGAATGCGGGAGAACAAGCTGTAAATATTAGATATGCCTTTCTTCCCTCTGGAAATTCTCCTAATTTTTGCATACTATCACGTAATTGGTCCAATCCATGAGAAATATCTGTACCTTTTAATTCTACAAAACGTTCCTTTGTTTCGTCCTTATTAGTAAGAAGATTATCACACTTTAGTCCTTGTGTAATAGCACAACCATCCACCTGAACACTCTTATATGTTCTGCGTTCTTGATTGAGAAAACGAATAACTGAACGGTTTTCTTCAAACCTAATAACAGAATCTTTTACCTCTGTTACACAAACTGATGGCACATTTTTCATAAGTTCATCAGTTTATCAAAATCCTCTCCTATTTCAGATGAAGCTTCATCTATAGCCTCTGCTGAAATCAAATGATACTCACTATCCATAATATCTGCTGCAACACCACCCTTCATGCTGTAAGCCGAAACGTCTTCGTAGCGAAGTGTTTGTTTCTTTGGAAACAATTTCATAGCATCTCCTTTTTCTGCTAAAGTTTCTCCAGCTAGAATCAAATTATTAAACGATGTCAGCACGTATGGGCTATGTGTTGATACAAAACAACTATGTTTCTTACGTCCATTTAACATATTGACCAATGAATAGACGAACTCTTTTTGTGTAGATGGAAAGATATGAGCTTCTGGCTCCTCGATGTAAAGATCTGAATGATCAGGCATAACCATATCATCAACTCTCTTTTGAGCCTTAAGCTCACTAAGATTTTTCTTTTCAGTCGTTAAGATAGACATTAAATGATCTCTAATCATCTTCTGTTCTACCGTACTCTGTCCATTTTTAAAATATTCGCCAGTCAAATATCTAAGCATTATGTAAAGTGGCGTCATAGACTGCAAACCACTGGATGCCTCAGACATATCTATCTTATTACCATTCTTCAACTGAATACTATCTTCCTGTGTTGATTCATCAAATACATACTCAACAGGCAAATTTAAAATTTGTTCGGTTTTAACGAAGTTTTTTCGAGCAGACTCCCACTCTTTCATAAAATCGAGCATATTATCTGCATTCATAGATACCTGATACCAATTAGGTATGGCAGAAACCAAGTTGCGCTCAGCTGGTATATAAGCTATCTTTGGGCTTTTGTATGACCAGCGTTTCTTATCCCACTCAAATGTCCACTCTTGAGTTTCGGCAGTATATGAGAACGCCATAGCATCGTTGCGATACGAAATCACGCTATTAGATTTCATAAAACTAGTCATCTTATGAAATCTCAACAACTTATCCTCTATGGTCTGTTGATTGAAATACTTCTCTGGCTGTGCGCTAAGCATAATCTTACGTTCCAGCCATGCACAAAAACAAGCAACTTTTAGCACAGTACTTTTACCAGAACTCTGCGGACCAATGATAACATTAACTCTTTTCAAATCCATTGACACGTGATCAATAGGGCCAAAATTAGATATTTCCAGGTGTCTCATACATTCAAAATAGATTAGTGTCTTTTTCTATTCGTGCGGAATAGTTGGAGTATCTTTCAACTCTTTACAAAATGTTTAATTTTGCAAATATACAAAATTTTCGAGTATTTTTTGAAAAATTGAATCTCTCAATACGTAAAAATGGGAAAATTTACGCTATGATAGATTTTTATGTTATGATAGATTTTTTATTTGATAAAAATTAGAGGTTTTACTAAGTCCTCGTTTTATTTTACTAACTCCTCGTTTCGCTGAAATAAAACGCCGTTTTATTTTCGTAACTCTTCGTTTTATTTTTGTAACATCAAATGTTTTTCGTTTAACTCTTCGTTTTATTGTGACAAAAAAAGATAAAAAAATAGGAGTGACTTCACAGCCACTCCTACAACTAAAATTGTCACTTAATCTTTATTAGCGTATATTTACATTTCTACCTCATAACTTCTATACTACCTTTGAACTCAACATCTCTAACAGGACCTCTACCTATGAATCTGTAGAAGTATGTTCCTGTTGGAGTGTTAGTCTTTTCTGGATCCCAAAAGTCAGCTTCTGTTCTCAAATCTTCTGCGAAGAAGATTCTCTTTCCATATCTGTTGTAGATAGAAAGTTCATTATCTGGGAATGCCTGACCATCTATAAGGTTGTGTATATAGAATACATCGTTGATTCCGTCGCCGTTAGGTGTGATAACTGTTGGGAACATGATGTTATCGTTGATAATAGTGATAACCTTAGAAATAGTATCATGACATTCGTAAATTCTTCCGCTAGGACCTTCGTTCAATGTGTAAGCATCAAGCAATACTATATATTCTCCTGCTACTGTTTCTCCAGCCATTGGTGTCCAAACATAACGTGGAGCATATTCTGTAAGGTTTATGATAGCATCTGGCTGACCTTTTACTGTCTGAAGTTGCCAGATAAAGTTGTTAGCATTTGATTCTGGTTTTGTCTGGTTGATAAGTGTAACTGTAGGGTCTGAAGCGTATGGGATAGAAGGAGACCAACCAAAGTTTGCTATAGGATTCTTAAATACTGTGATAAGATCGCTATATGTGATAGAGTCCACACAACCATTTTCACTTGTCACCTTTAGTTTCACATCATAAGAACCATATGGGAATGTAAATGTAGGGTTTTGTTCTGTAGAAGTTTCATCGCCTATCTGCCATTCATATTCAAGAGCATTTGTAGATGTTGAAAGCAACTGGAACTCGAATGGTTCACAACCTTCCAATGGATAGTTGCTTGTTGTGAAGGCAGCATTGGCTGCTGGATAGATATTAAGGTTTACTGTATCTGTTCCGTAACAATACAATACTCCGTTGTAGTTGGTAACCTGTGCTATATAGGTTGTAATACCTGTCTCGTTTTCTGCAGGTCTTGCAAAGATAGTCTTAGTTGTCTCACCTGTAGGTTCCCAGTTGTAACGCAAAGCTCCGTCGTTGCCTGCATCCAAAGTAACACCAAAACCTTCACAAGCATTTCTATCTGGACCAAGGTCAACTATTGGAGTACAAACTATAGACAATGTAGTTACAGTATCCCATGGGCAACCAAAAGCATCTATAATATCTATATCGTATACAATATCTCCACAAGAATCAATAGGCGGTGCAATGATAGCTGTTGTAGGTGTAAACTCTGTCAAGAATGGTCCTGTCCAGATAACTGTATCCAATGGTACCTGATAAGTCCAGTTGGCAGCAGAAGCACTACCAAGGTCCATCCACCAAGCACATACCCAACCATCGTCAGCGCCCCAGTTGTCACATATTCTAAGTTTCCATTCTCCGTTTAGAGAACAACCTGCCAAAACATCAAAACCATTAAGGTCGACAGAATTTGCTTGTGTCATACCAGAACCTTGTGGGTCAGTAACATTTTGTGGAGGAGTTTGGAAGAATTGAGAAGCTTCAGCTCCTTCTGTCCATGGATAGTTAGTAGAGTCTATAGCATCTCCTATCATAGCATTGGTACTACCACTACCACAGATAACACCTTGAGCTTGGTCTAGGTAGATATTTGAGAAACAATATGTCCAACATGTTCCTTGTTCTGTACCATAAACAGGTTGTCCAAGGTCTGAACCATTTGAGTGAGTATTGTATTTCAAAGTTACAACTTGTCCATCTGGACACTCTATATAGAAACCAAGGTCACCGATGAATGTATGTTCTATTTGAATACAAATATCTTGAATATCATCTCCAGAGTTGATTGTTGCATTTGGAGCAAATGTTGTAAACTGTACAGGAGATTCGTAACATTCCTGTCCACTAGCACTAAGACCACCGTCAGGGATAAACATAGAAGTCTCAAAACTTTGTCTTGCAGTCTGGTTGAACTGAATAGTATCCACGATAACTGTAGAGTTAGCAGAATAACCAACAAACAACTGCTGTCTATCTCCAGAGCACATATCTGGAAGTTTTGCTACAGTCTTGATAGGGTCTTGTGCTATTCTTACACGAGCTGTGATAGCATTTCTAGAAGTACAACCACCATAAGAAGTATCTTGTACTATAAGATTTAAATCATAACCACTAAGCATTTCATATTTGTGTCCTGCCTTAGGGTTACCTATAATGGTTTCACTTTGATTATCTCCGAAACTCCAAGTATAAATACAATTTTCTACACCTTGGTGATAACTGATGTCGTTGTATGGAAATTCTGGTTTAGCGACTGCAACCAATGAATCTCCGTCACAAATGTCCAATGCATAGAAATCAACTGTATCCCACTTGTAATGATCTCCATCTATGATGGTGTCGTATGGTCTATTATTTGCAACTTTTTTAAGAGTAATATCTCGTTCTATCTTCAACTCTCTTGTTGTCCAGCCTGTAGTCTCGTTGTATCTCATGTAAAATGTATCTAGTGCAGAGATAACATCTTGACATTTGTTTTCACAACGTATATTTGCTCTCCAACCTGCTGCCTGTTGTGTTCCATCACTAACAAATCTAGCAGTAATACAACCAGAAGGGTTATCTGATGTTGCATACATAGAAATACCATTCAAATCTGTGTTTTGATAGTAAGGGACTTCATTTGCAGAATAGAATGGAAGAGAGTTTAGATCTGGTCCATTATACAAAATGAATGTATCTGTTGGATGGATATTGAATTCTGTGAATTCCATCACAACTCTACTTGCAACATTTATTGGACAGAATGTAATATGTCTATCTTGATTTGCTGCATAGTTTCCTGTATTGGAGTTATCTGTAAAGATACCTGTACAAGTAGTATTAGTTGTTCCATTGTATGTATCGTTCAACTGATAAAGTTGAGCGTTAGCTGTCAATATGGAAACAAACCACATTACCAATAAGATTACTAAAGATTTTTTTCTCATATTATTTTTGAGTTTTGATTATTATCCGTTCTATTTTATCAAACTTTTATCTGTTTATTTCTCGTTCTTTATCTATTTAGACAATAAAAAAGGTCAAAAGGTAAACGCAACATACAATTATTTTCAAAAAATTTCATTTTTTCTCTTCTATCTATACTTCTTTTTCCATTTAAAAGACTACAAATCAAACCTTTCTTCCAATTATTCAAATAATGTCTTTTGTCCATTCTTTTTTGTCATGATATCTCTTCCAAGATGCTGATAAGCTAATGGTGTTGCCTCTCTACCTCGGGAAGTTCTCATAAGGAAACCTTCTTGTATAAGGAAAGGTTCATAAACCTCCTCCACTGTTCCTGCATCTTCTCCCACAGCCGTTGCTATGGTTGTAAGTCCCACAGGTCCACCTTTAAACTTATCTACTATGGCTGCAAGTATTCTATTGTCCATCTCATCTAGACCATTTTTATCTACATTCAAAGCTTTCAATGCCATTCTTGCAATATCCATAGTTATAACACCATCACCCTTTATCTGAGCAAAATCTCTTACTCTTCTAAGCAACAGATTTGCTATACGAGGAGTTCCTCTTGAGCGAGAAGCTATCTCTAGTGCAGCATTATCGTGAATAGGTGTGTTAAGTATCCTACAAGAACGCTTTACTATAGAGCAAAGAGTTTCATGATTGTAGTATTGCAGACGGCAAGTAATACCAAATCTTGAACGCAACGGAGCTGTAAGCAAACCACTACGAGTAGTTGCACCAATAAGAGTGAAAGGATTCAAAGCTATCTCCACACTCTTAGCATTAGGGCCACTTTCTATAAGTATGTCTATCTTATAGTCTTCCATAGCAGAGTAAAGATATTCCTCCACTATAGGTGACAGTCTATGTATCTCATCTATAAACAAGACATCATTAGGCTCTAGATTTGTAAGTATTCCTGCTAGTTCTCCTGGCTTATCCAATACAGGACCAGAAGTCATCTTAACATTTACACCCAACTCATTAGCAATAATATAGGAAAGAGTTGTCTTTCCCAGTCCAGGAGGTCCGTGAAGCAAGACATGGTCCAGTGCTTCTTCTCTCTCTCTTGCTGCTGCAACGAAAACCTTAAGATTCTCCTTAATACCATCCTGACCAGTAAAATCTTCAAAACCAAGTGGTCTTAAAGCTTTTTCATAGTCTCTCTCCTGTTTGGAAAGTCTTGTTGTGGATGGATCAAGATTAGGG
>JAGHSX010000174.1 GCA_018065645.1 Candidatus Scybalousia scybalohippi | reverse complement strand
ATCTATAGTCATTATTCCAGCAAAAGCTGAAATTTCTTTGCAAAATTACAATAAATTTATTAGAAAAAATTTCAAAGAAAGAAAAATAAGTATTACTTTTGTTAAAAGTTTCAAAGAAAGAAAATTTATGACTATAGAATTTTTGGGTGCTGCAAGGGAAGTAACCGGTAGCAAGCATTTGATAACCACAGATAGTGGAGTGAAAATATTGTTGGATTGCGGAATGTATCAAGGTAAAGGTCTTGAAACAGATGCAGACAATAGAGAATTAGGTTTTAATCCTTCAGAGATAGATTATATTATCCTTTCACATGCACATATAGATCACTCTGGTCTTATTCCATATGTAGTGAAGAATGGATTTAGAGGAACAATTCTTTGTACTCCAGCTACTAGAGATTTGTGTGCTATAATGCTTCCAGATTCAGGAAATATTCAAGAATTGGATACAATTACTTTTAACAAGAAAAGAGAAAAACAAGGACTTTCAGGTGTTGAGCCTATCTATACTGCAGATGATGCTCGCTATGCTATGCAATACTTTGTTAGTATTCCATACAATAGAGAATTGAAATTTGGAACTTTTTCTATTATGTTTACAGATAATGGACACATATTAGGTTCAGCAACATGTAACATAAAAATATTTGATAATGGTAAACCAGAACCAACACGTATAGCATTTACAGGGGATATAGGTAGATATTCTGCTAGAATATTAAAATCTCCAGAACAATTTCCACAGGCAGATTACATAATAATGGAGTCTACTTATGGAGATAAAGTTCATCCACCTATTGCAGATTCTGAGCAGGAATTGTTGGATATAGTAAATGATACTTGTATAAGAAAAAGAGGAAAACTTATCATACCTTCTTTTGCTGTTGGTCGTTCACAAGAAATACTTTCTACTCTTAACAACCTATGGGAAGCAGGAAAATTGCCAAGTATAGATGTTTACGTTGATTCTCCATTGAGTTTTAATGCTACAAATGTGTTTAAACTACATGCAGAGTGTTTTTCAGATGAGATGAGAGAATTTATGAAGACAGATCCAGATCCATTTGGTTTTGACAAATTGCATTATATTCAATCAAGCCAGGAAAGTAAGGATTTGAACTTTTCTATGAATCCTTGCATAATAATATCAGCTTCTGGCATGATGGAGGCAGGAAGAGTTAAACATCATATAGCAAACAATATAGATAAGAAGTCAACAACAATACTTGCTGTAGGATATTGTTCTCCAACGACATTGGGACACAAGATATTGAGAGGAGATAAAATGGTTTCTATCTTTGGCGTTACTCATAAGGTTAATGCTGACATAAGAAAGATAGAGTCATATTCAGCTCATGCAGATTGTGAGGAATTGTTGAAATTTATAGATCATCAGGATAGAGATCAGGTAAAGAAAGTTATAGTTGTACACGGAGAAGAACCAACACAATTCCGTTTTGTAAAACATTTGAAGCAGGCAGGATTCAATGATGTTCTTGTTCCTTCAAAAGGAGAAAAATTGACGATAGAATAAAATGAAGAGTAAGAGTGTCTTGTTTTTCTTATTTGTTTGTCTTGCAACAACGTTGTTGCAAGGGCAGGACACGTCTTATTTTGATAAATATAACAACCAAAAACTTGGAACAATAGCTCCAAATTTTAGTTTGGAAGTATATAAGACCAATACTTTAAAAGACTTAAACTCTTTTGATGCGGATAGTATTTATCTTTTCTTTTATGATCCTTTTTGTGAACATTGTCATAAAGAAATAAAAAAACTTAAGAAAGATAAGTCATTAAAAAGAGCAATAAAAGAACAAAGTTTGGTTATAATAACCATTGCTCCGGATATTTCTAAAGATGTTTGGTCAAAAACTGTTAAGAAAATGCCAAAGTATTGGTGTAATGCATACTCTAATGATACTGATATGATAATAAAGAAGTATCTGTGGAAAGTACCAGAATTGTTCGTTTTGGATAAAAACAAAGTTGTTAGAAGAATAGAAATGTATAGGGAGAGCGAGCAAGATGAATAATGAGATAAAGAACATATTGATATTAAATGGTGCAAACCTTAATCTTTTAGGAAAGAGAGAACCAAACTATTATGGAAATGAAAGTTTCGAAGAATATTTAGAAAAACTTAAAACAAGTTTTCCAAATGTAAATATTTCCTACTTTCAGTCCAATATAGAAGGCGCTATAGTTAATGCCTTACAGAATACTACAGCAGATGCAATAGTTTTAAATGCAGGTGGATACTCTCATACATCAGTTGTTATACGTGATGCAATCATTGCTATAGAAAAACCTGTTGTAGAAGTACATATTTCCAATATCTTTGCTAGAGAAGAATTTAGACACACATCTTTACTATCTCCCGTCTGCAAAGGTGTAATAGTTGGCCTAGGATTAAAGGGATACAAGTTAGCAATACAAAGTTTAGTAGAATAATTTTTTTTTACACATTTATCTTCTTAATGTTACAGATATTGTAAGTCCTCCGCTGTTTGTGGTGGAGGCGTTCACACTACCTCCGTATTGTATAGCAATATTTTTTACTATTGCAAGGCCTAGACCTGTTCCTCCAAGTCTTCTGCTGCGGCTCTTGTCTATTCTGTAAAATCGTTCAAAGATGTGAGATAATTCTTCATTAGGAACACCAATCCCATTGTCAACAAAATTGAATGAAATATAATCTTTAGAATCCTTTACATCAATTCTAAAGTATGAAGCATTTGTTGCATAAGCAAGTGTGTTGTCGAATATGTTCCTAAACAAAGAATATAACAAAGAGTCATCTCCATCTATAAAAAGATTTGTATTTGAATTGAATTCTACTGAAATATTTTTCTGATTGAAAGAATCGGATGTTTCTTGTATAATGTTGTTTATAATATCATAGCAATTAACCTTTGTGTTTGGTCTAGGAAGATTTGCTTCATCCAATCTTGTTAAAGTACTCATATCTCTTAATAAATTGCACATACGTTGGCTTTGAGAGAAACAATTACTTATAAAGGTCTCTCTTTGCTCTTTGGGTAAGTCCGGATTGTTTACAAGTGTTTCTAGATATCCTTCTATAGTTGCAGCAGGTGTTTTCAATTCGTGAGCAGCATTTTCAGTTACTTGTCTTTTTATTCTTTGTTTTTCTTGCTCACTTTTTGATAATCTGTATTTAAGATAGAGTACGAAAGCAATTAAAAGAAATATGCCTATGGTATAATAAAAGAAAGTGTAATTCCTTTCAAGGCTATGTGTTAATGGTGCAGAGTAGGGAACAGCAGAACGAATGATAACTCCTCTGTCTGGAAAATAGGTTGCAGAGTAGAAATAAGTTTCTCCGTCTGTGGCGGATTCTCTTTTTATATCATATCCGCTACCGTGTAACAAAGCATCCCTAATTTCCTTTCGTTTAATATGATTGGATAATCTGCTTACATCTTTTTCTTTATTGTCATATAAAACATTTCCAATAGTGTCTACTATAGTTATCCTGACGCTATTGTCTTTCATTGTGTAATTGTTGAGTTGCAATTGTGCGTGTAGAATGTCGCAACGAAAAGTATGTTCTCTCTTGTATTCGTATATTCCAAAGCATAAAGTAAATATGCAAACGAATATCGCTACAAGCATAAATATGTGGTTAGTTAGAAAATTTTTCATCTTTCAAAAATATATCCATAACCAAAACGGGTGCGAATACATTGACCGTATTTACCTATCTTTTTTCTTATTCTGGTGATATTAACATCAACAGTTCTGTCCAATACAATTGTCTTCTCTGGCCAGACTGTTGATATTATTCTTTCACGAGAAAATACCTGTCCTGGTTTACTCAACAATAGAGCAAGCAATTCAAATTCCAATTTTGAGAATGTAATTTCCTCGCCATCAATCATACATTTCTTACTATCAAGATTCATAACAATTCCCTCATATTTCAGCATATTTTTAGCATTTTGAGAAATATCAAATCTATGGAGTACTGCTTTTACTCTTGCTTTTACCTCGCTGATGCGGAATGGTTTGCAAATGTAATCATCTGAGCCTAACGCAAATCCTGCCAATGTGTCGGCTTCTGTTGTCTTGGCTGTACAGAATATGATAGGAATGTCAGCAGTTATAGGATCAGCCTTGAGTTTTTCCGCCCATTCAAAACCTGACATTGGTGTCATCATCACATCCAGTAGAATTAAGTCAGGGAGATGTTCTTTTATTTCGATTGGTCCCTCTGCAACTTGAACTTCATATCCTTCCATTTGCAGATTGAATCTAAGAATCTCGCAAATATCAGCTTCATCATCAACTATCAGTATTCTTTTTGCCATAGGAATATGTTATTTTCTTGCAAAAGTAGGAAATAAATTGTAAATACGATTTATTCTATGTGCTTAAAACCCAAATTGTAATGAAATTGTAATATTTCTGCTAAAAAAACGCCGTTTTAATTTTCTAACTCTTCGTTTTATTTCGCTAACTCTTCGTTTTATTTCGCTAACTCTTCGTTTTAGAAAATTAACTCTTCGTTTTATTTTTTCAGTATTTGAATTTGAAAAAATATATTAGCCAACATGACCTGCAAGATAGGACTTTGTTTGCTCATGCATAGGATTGTTGAACAATTTCTGCGTGTCTCCATATTCAATCAGTTCTCCTAGGTACATGAACATAGAGTTGTATGCAATACGTTTTGCTTGGCCCATATTGTGGGTTACAATAATGATGCTCACATCTTTCTTTAGCTCCAGAAGAAGTTCTTCTATGCGTGCAGTAGCGATAGGATCTAATGCAGAAGTTGGTTCATCCATAAGTAAAACTTCTGGTTGTAATGCTAGCGCTCGGGCAATACACAATCTTTGTTGTTGTCCACCAGAAAGAAAAGTACCTTTCTTTGTTTGAACATCTTTAACTTCTTCCCAAAGTCCTACACTTTTTAGACATCGTTCTATTATTTCAGCTTTTTCGTGTTTGTTGAGGTGTAAACCGTTGAGAGTATATCCGGCAAGAACATTTTCTGCTATACTCATATTTGGAAATGGATTTGGGCGTTGAAACACCATGCCAATTTTTCTTCTAACATCAATGGCTTGCATTTTCATGATGTCAGTACCATTAAGAAATATTTGGCCGTCAACCTTTATGTTGTTGTAGAGGTCGTGCATTCTGTTTATTGCTCTAAGTAAAGTGCTTTTGCCACATCCAGAAGGTCCCATAATGGCAGTTATCTCATTCTTTATTATGTTTGCGTTAACATTTTTTACAGACAAAACATTTGAACTATAAGAAATGTTTAAGTTTTTTATTTCAATTATATTGTTAGACATTTTGTTTTATTTATTTTTTATTTCTTTGATTTGTTGTTTATGATTTTAGCTGAGATATTGATGAAAAGAACAAAGATTAGAAGGAATAGAGATGCACTCCAGACAAGAGGTTGAAGAATAGGATCGTTATAGAATTGCCATATAAGAAGAGGAATGCTTGACATAGGTTGGTCGATATTCCAATGTACCATGGAACATCCCAAGGCTGTGAATGTTATAGGAGCTGTTTCTCCTACGACTCTTGATACAGCCAGAAGAACTCCAGTAAATATACTTCCAGAGGCTGATGGAAGCAAAACCTTTAATATAGTCTTTCCATAACTACCTCCCAGAGCCAGAGAAGATTCTTTTAAACTATCTGGCAACATTTTCAATGCTTCTTCAGTAGAACGGACTATAAGAGGAAGCATCATTACTGCCAAAGCGATAGATCCTGCAATGGCGCTGTATCCGTGAGAAGGAATTACTACCCAAGCATAGACAACTATACCTATTATTATAGAAGGAGTTCCCTGTAAAAGGTCAGTCATATAACTTATGCATTTGGCGAATTTGTTATGTCTGTTTTCAGCCAAGTAAGTACCGCAGAGTATTCCTATTGGAATGGCAATAATGGAAGCTAGTATCAGCATGATAAAACTTCCTACTATTCCGTTTGCTATACCTCCAGGAATGTTTTCTCCATTGTTTATAGCAATCATAGCATTGAAAGTGTTGGGTGTTGGTTTTGTAATAAATTGAAGATTCAGATTGTGAATACCTTCAAAAAATACTTTCCCAATTATGAAAACCAAAGGAATACTGGTTATTATGGATAGACTGCAAACTAGAAGATGAATACCTCTACTTGTTACTAGTCTTCGTGTGTTGTTTATTGTATTGTTCATTTATTTGGATATTGATTTCTTTTTTATGATTATTTTACCAATAAGATTGGTTATTGCAGTAATTATGAATAACAACAAGGCCAAGGCAAATAAAGAGGAGAGTTTCAATCCATCAGCTTCTCCAAACTGGTTTGCTACAATGCTAGCTAACGTATTACCAGTGTCCAAAAGAGATTGAGGCATTTGATTTGTGTTTCCTATAAGCATTGTTACAGTCATAGTTTCGCCAAGGGCTCTACCCATTGCAAGAATGAATGAAGAAAATATTCCAGAACTGGCCATTGGAAATATTACATATCTTATTACCTCAAACCTTGTTGCTCCCATACTGTAAGCACTTTCCTTGTATTCTTTTGGCACAAGTTTTATAAATTCTGCACTTAAAGATGCTGCGTAAGGAACAATCATTATTGCTAAAACTACAGATGCTACCAAAATGCCAGAACCTTGAGATGAAAGACCTAGAGACATTACAACAGGTCTTAATACATAAAATCCCCAAAGTCCATATATGACAGAAGGAATGCCTGCAAGTAAATCAACAATGGTATTTAGAACATTGGAAATAGTCTTTCCTTTATAGTATTCTCCGTTGAAGAGTGCTACAGAGAGGGATAATGGAATGCATAGCACTAGAGCAAGTGCAGTAGTAAGTAAAGTTCCTGAAATGAAAGGTAAAGCTCCATATGATTCATTGTTTGGAGACTGATTCCATTCCTTTGAGGAAAGAAAGTTGAAGAATCCAAACTCAGAAAAGGCATTGAAGGAATTTAGTACAAGTGCAAGCAATATTCCACTACATACCAGCGGTATGATTCCCGCTGATATGTTTAGTAATGTTTTAAATGATTGATTTTTTGAAAAGATGTTGTACATGTCTATAGGGATATTTGTTTTCCGTTATAGGTTGCTTTTTTCAAATTATTCAAACTGTATTCTATTGCCTTCTTTGGCAATGGAGCATAGTTGATTTTTGTAGAGGATTGTTGTATTTTGTCAGATAGTATATATTGCATTAGTCCTATAGTAGCTTTGGCTTGTTCTTCTGTACGGTTGTTGTAGTTCTGTTCCTTGTATATGATAATCCATGTCAAGCAGCTGATAGGGTAAGCATCTTTGTCTGGACTATTTGTTATCATAGTACGAGTGTCCATAGGAATGTCACCATTAGCAGATGCTGTTATGCTTGCAAGTGTAGGCTTTATGATATTTCCACAAGCATTCATAAGGCTGGCCATAGATAGTTTTTGTGCAAATGCATATTCTGAACCAACATATCCAATGCTGAATGGAGTTTCTTTTACAGTGTTTGCAACGCCAGGATTTCCTTTTGCTGCTTGTCCTTTAGGAAAATCTACAGACTTGCTTTCTCCGTAGTATTTCTTCCAACTTTCGCTGACTTGTGACAAATAGTGTGTGAAGATAAAAGTTGTTCCACTGCCATCAGACCTATATACAGGTATGATATCATTGTCAGGTAAATCAAGTTGAGGATTTAGATCGCTTATACGGTTGTCATTCCATTTTGTGATATTTCCTGCAAAGATGTCTGCTATAACATCTCCAGATAGATTGATTTCAGAGATGTTTGGAAGATTGAATGCTAACACTACAGCACCCATACATGTTGGAATATGGATAACTTCATCCATTTCCTTCATTTCTTCATCGCTTAGAAAAGCATCACTTGCAGCAAAATCAACGATTTTGTCTTTTAAATTGCGAACTCCGCCGCCACTACCAATACCACCATATGATACAGTATTGTTAGTTTCATTGTTGAAGTTGTTAAATACCATTGTGTAGAATGGCTCTGGAAATGTAGCTCCTGCGCCAGATAGTTTTATTTCACTTTGAGCGTCTTTATTGCCACAGGCTGAAGCCATACACATGGCGGCAATTGTCATAATAATGTTTTTTACTTTCATAATTTGATTGATTTTTATGTTATAAACTTATTTTTGTGTTTAAGAAGAAAGAGAAATTTTTATTGTCGTTGTTGTCTATGTTGTATTGTATATTAGGGGATATCTGCAAAAGTTTGTTAACCTTGTATTGGTATCCTATGATAGCAGTCTGTCCACAGTGTTTATATTGCCAAGTATCGTTGTCAATGTCTGAAGAAGAATCATTGAAATCATATCTGGCATAAACTTCAGAACTGTTTCCGAGTTTTGATGTAGCATAAATAGAAAATCCTGAAAGATTGTGACCATCTATGTTTGCATTGTTGAACTGCATATTGTATTCAGCTCCAACCTTAAGTATATCATTTTTGTAACCAGCGAATAATCCTATATTGCTTTGGGCTTTTTTGTCTTCTGCTGTTTTGCAGTCAGCAAATGCTCTAAGGGTTAATCCTTTTATAGGTTTTGATGTGACACCGATACTATACTGTAACTGATTGTCTGATTGTATCTTTTTGTATCCTTCACCATTCATGATAGAAACATCAGCACTTAGCCATTCTGCCAATTTTTGTTCTACGGTTATTCCTAAGTCGGCACTGCTTGCCCATTTTCTTTCATCAAGGAAAGATTTGTATATGTATCTGTTTCCCCAGAAATCTTCCTGAACTTTGAATTGTTTTGTAGATGTTAGACCTGCATTTAATTTGAATCCATCTTTTTTGAATGAAACTTCAGCATTTTTTACATAGCCTAGTCGTTGTAATGAGTTGTCATCACCTTTACCCATATCATAAACTATTTTTGCTCCCCAGTTTTCAGAGAACTGATATTGATAGCCTATATATGCTCTTTCCAGATTGAATCCAAGTTCGGTTTCTTTTTCATCTATGTGTCTTGTGGCTCCGAAATTGTCAAATATTGTGACAATAGGTTTTCCTTTTTCAGTGTTTTTGTCTTGACAATATGCATTCATAGAAAAGCATATTGCTCCAGATAAGCTGATTGTGCAAATTAGTTTGCTGGAGATTCTTTTGATTTTTGTTAGTTGTTTTTTCATCTTTTGATTTTTTTTTGAATTTTATTTATTACTTTGCAAATTTAGACTGAAGATAATACACGCATTTTTCATCGATATTACAATTACGTTACAAGGTAATATTACCTACCTATGAAAGTCTTGTATAGAGAAAAACAAGTAGGGAAATAATTATCGTAAATCTTATGATGTTGTATAGTTTTACAACTTTGTGTGCTTCCTTGTTGTCCATAGATATGTCTTTTTTGCAAAAGTATACTGAAGATGATACATGGACTTTTCAGAAATATTACAATTCCTATACAAAGGTTAACACCATTAGAAAAGTAATAGGAAATAATAAAAAATCTGTCAATTTGCAAGATTTTATTTGCAGATTAACAGATACAAAAAAGGACCCTGAATCAGAGTCCTTTGTAAGAT
This sequence comes from Candidatus Scybalousia scybalohippi, assembly GCA_018065645.1. GTDB lineage: Bacteria > Bacteroidota > Bacteroidia > Bacteroidales > P3 > Scybalousia_A > Scybalousia_A scybalohippi. The sequence goes on along the minus strand of JAGHSX010000174.1, from coordinate 5,751 downwards.
ATTATGTGTACTTATTAACACTCGCCTCTTTCTTTGGCTTGTATAAGAGCTTGAGCAAGTTGGTCTGGACAGCTTGTGCCTTTTCCTCCGCAATCTATGCCTTTAAGTCTTTGGATTACATCTTCAACCTTCATTCCTTTAAGTAATTTTGCTACTCCCTGTGTGTTGCCAGCACATCCACCAATGAAAGTTACTTCATTTATGATATCTCCGTCTAGTTCTATGTCTATGAAACTAGAGCATGTTCCCATTGTTCTGTATGTTATGTTTTTCATAGTAGTATCTTTTGTTTTTGCAAAGTTACAACCAATTATTTATTTTACAAAATCTGTAAAAGATGTAATGTCTTGTGTTTTTAAGAAAAACTTGCTATCTTTGCACTTCAAACTTTTAAATAGAAAAAATAAATGGGAAGATTTCTTGCAGTAGATTATGGACAACGTAGGATAGGGTTAGCGGTTAGTGATACTATGCATATGATAGCTACACACTTGGAAACAGTCCCACAGACAGATATATACAATTATCTTAAAGATTATGTCGGCAAAGAAGATGTAGAACTAATCGTTGTAGGTAATCCAAAACAGATGGATAACACTCCTTCAGAGTCTATGGTTTATGTGAAAGAGTTCTTGGAAAATATTGTAAAACTCTTTCCTCAGATGCCTATATATATGGTTGATGAAAGATATACCAGCAAGATAGCCTCTCAATCCATAGCTCATAGTGGATTGAAAAAGAAAAAAAGACAAGAAAAAGGATTGATAGACAGCGTAAGTGCTGTACTTATTCTCCAGGATTTTATGGAAATGTTCCAAGGTCTTGGAAGAAACAATATAATAAAGGTAAACCCAAAAGAATAACAAAAATATAAAAGAATTATGATACTACCAATAGTTGGATATGGCCGTTCTGTATTAAGAGTGCCAACAAAAGATATTGACAATACATACCCAGAACTTGAGAAACTTATAGAGGATATGTTTGAGACAATGTATAGAGCAAGTGGTGTGGGCTTGGCTGCTCCACAAGTAAATCTTCCTATATCTGTCTTGGTAATAGATGCAGATCCATTTAAAGAAAACTATCCAGAAGGAGAAGGTTTCAAACGTGCAATGATTAACCCAGAAGTATTGGAAATAGGTGGTGAACCATGGGCTTTTGAAGAGGGGTGTCTTTCTTTGCCAGGTATTCACGAGAATGTTACAAGACCTGCCAATGTGAAAGTAAGATACTACGATGAAAAGTTCGTTCAGCACGAAGAAGAATTGTCTGGTATCTGTGCTAGAGTATTCCAACACGAGTATGATCATTTGCAGGGAAAAGTCTTTGTAGATAGAATCTCAAACATAAGAAAAGCATTCTTGAAAAAGAAACTATCAGACATATCTAGCAATAGAGTACGTCCAGATTATAAAATGATGAGATAATCCTATGAAGACAATGAAAGGTTTTGCCATAGTTGCTATGGCTTTGTTGTTGTGTTGTTCATTCGCTTCCTGTACCAATGACCAGGAAAAACGTCAAAAAGAAATTTCTCAAATGGCAACAGAGATAAACTATAATCCTACTATGCTTTCTACAGAAAAGGCAGAAAAGATGATTAACTTGTATTCATCTTATGTGAAGGATTATCCTCAGGATACTATATGCGAGTATTATCTGTTTCAGATGCATAACGTGTATTCTGCTATGAAGAATTGTGACTCTGCATTGTATTGTCTAGACAGAATAATCAAAGAATACCCAAATGGAAAGAATGTAGGTGCAGCTTATTTCTTCAAAGGTGTAGTTCTTAATGATGTATGTGCAAACAAAGAAAAGAGCGTAGAAGCTTTTGAGGAGTATATACGTCGTTATCCAAACAACTCACACGTGGAAGTTGCAAAGAAAATGATACAGATGGATACAATGAAGAATCCTTTGGAATTGATAAAACAACAAGACACCAATAAGACTGAATAATATATGAAGCGATGGAATGTAAAACTTTTGTTGCTGTGTTGTGCAATGCTGGTGCTTGGTTCTAGTCTTAACGCTCAAAAACCTAAACAGATGAAAAAAAATTACGAATGTGATATCATAAAACTTCACAATGGCAACAATCTTGCTATGTTTTTCTTTGGTCATGCCAGTTTTATGTTTGACTATGAAAGTAGGATAATATATGTAGACCCTGTATCAGAGTATATGGATTTTTCTGCATTGCCACCTGCCGATGTTATCTTGGTAACACATGAACATTTCGACCATTGTGATTCAGAGGCAATAAAAAAACTAAAGAAAGAAGATACCCGTATCATAGTAAACAAAGCTTCAAAGGATATTTTGAATGATGGATATGTGCTTAACTATGGAGACGTATGGGCATACGAAGATTTTTCTGTGGAAGCAACACAAGCATACAATACAACACCAGGCAGAGAAAAGTTTCACCCAAAAGGTAGAGATAATGGATATTTTCTGCACTTTGATGAGTTTACTGTATATATTTCTGGAGATACAGAAATAGTGGAGAACGCAGAAGAATACAAAGGCTGTGATTTATTGTTTTTGGCAGTAAACCAACCATACACAATGACTATAGAACAGGCACAGCATTTTGTACATCTTATTCAGCCAAAAATCTTTTATCCATACCATACCACAGACACAGATATGGAAAGACTTAAAAGTGTTATGGAAAAAGAAAATTGTGAGTTGAGAATAAGACAAATGAAATAAAAAGCCAGAAAAAATAGAACATTTCAAAAAAATAGTATATCTTTGCAAACTGATTGTGGTTCATTGAAGTGATTTCAATGATTAAAAGGGAAACAGGTGTAAGTCCTGTACAGTCCCGCTGCTGTAAGCTCTAAAGACTCCACAAAGCAATAGCCACTGAAAGAAGCAATATTTTTTGGGAAGGCGCTTTTTAGGAGAGAGTAAGTCAGAAGACCTGCCACAATTCCGAGAATTTGTTAATTATCTTCGAGGATAAGGATAATGACAATGTTGTTTGTTATTTTTTATATACTTTTCTTCAGAGTATATTATCAAATTCTTGGATACATATAGCAATATAAGTATTAACATAGATTGATAAACGATGAAGAAAAGTATTTTTTTTGTAGCAGCATTGGCTTTGTTTTCTTTTGTAGCTAATGCACAATGGGATGGAAACGTATTCACAGATGGTTGTCAAGCCATAAGTCAAAATGATCCATCTATTATCTCTTGGGCAAAAGGTGTTGAGGTTATCCGTGGAACACAGGCTCCAGGTGTAGAAGAACTTGTAACCTATGGTAAAGCATATGATGCAGTAGGTCTTCCAGATTCAACAGTATTCAAATGTGTTTCTCTTGGAGAAGGTGGTATGGCTCTTATCACTTTTGACCGTCCTATCATCAATGGACAGGGTAAAGACTTTGTAGTATTTGAAAATGCATTTAGTCCAGTTTTTCTAGAACTTGCATTTGTAGAAGTTAGTTCCGACGGAGAACATTTCTTCCGTTTTCCAGCACAGACTACATCTGCTAACTCTACAGAAGGAAGAGAAGCAACACACTACAACAACCTAGCAGGAAAGTATGAACTTGGCTGGGGCGTAGGCTTTGATTTGGACGAGTTGGCAGAAGATGAAAACCTAGATAAAATGAATATCCGTTATGTTCGCCTTGTAGATGTTGTAGATGCTGTAAGCACAGACGTTGACGGTAATATTATATATGACGGATTCAACCTTGCTCCATCTTATTCTGCAGGATTTGACCTTGCAGGAGTAGGTGTTATCAATGGAGGTACTCCATATATGATAGCAGACTTTGAAAATGGAGACTGGCTTTCAACTGCCAACACTTACGAAATAACAGATATGACAAACTACACTTCAGAACTTGAAGGAAAATATTACAGAGAACACGAAAGTGCAGGCCTTGTATTCCCAGGAGTAGCATTTGAAAGTTGGGGATATATGATGGCTATAGGCTTTGGTGCAAGTAATATCTCTAGCCCAGACTCTGCAAGTGGCAATGGATACTCAAACGAATACTATATCTCAAGTGCTTTGTCTGGTGTAGAAGGAATGAACAGCACATATATGCAGGCTTATTATTCTGAATGGGATGCAAGCACATTGAAACACAACAACGTATATGCAGCAAACGATTCTGTATTCTTCCCACAGGGAGTATATGTTTCTCAATCTCTTGCTTCATACAACTATATAGCAGAGCAGATGCAAGAAACTGGTTATCTTTCTTTGATAGCTACAGGATATGATGCACAAGGAAATCAAACTGCTTCTGTAACATACACTCTAAGCAATGGTACAGAAAACATAGCAGACTGGAGATTTATGGACTTGACTGCTCTTGGCGAAGTAAAAGAAGTTGTATTTACTATGGCTTCAAACTATGGTAATGAATATGGTATGTTGGTTCCAGCATATTTCTGTTTAGATAACTTTGTTTACAAGAAAACTAACGCTATAGACACATTACCAGACTTTAGCGTAGAAGATGTAGAAATGCTTTCTGCAAATATTTATCCTAACCCTGCAACATCATTTGTAAAAGTTGAACTTAACAACCAAACTCCTGCAACTATGCAAGTTTATGATATGCAAGGCAGAATGCTTCTTAACCAAGCAATAAATGGCACAGCAACTATCAACACAGCTAATATGCAAGGCGCTTATATCGTTCGCATTATAGCAAATGACAAAGTCCTTAACAGAAAACTGATAGTTAGATAACAAATTCCAAAGAACAATTTTCTCATAACAAAATAGTGTTTTTATTTCAGGGTTACCTCATTCGTAGGTAACCCTATTTTTTTGTGTCCAACTTTTTGTTATATCAAAAACTTTTCCTATTTTTGCACTCGCAAATAGTCGTGTTTGTAGAAGATAGCAAATAACTATCTCCTTTAGTAGATATAAAAAAGCGTTACGCTTTATCTTTTGTACGTTGAAATCTCGACAATTTCAATTATAACCCAAAAGTAAAGATTGTAAACGCTCATAGTATAATCTGTGAGCTTTACTTATTTGGGTTATATAGGTAGTCGAGAACCTTCAACGAACAAATAAGAAAAAAGTTCACAGTTTTTTTTATGTCTATTATTTGAAACAATTAACAGATTTAATAACAAAAACAAATTAACAAAATGAAAAAAGTAAGTATTTTATTAGTAATGCTCTTATGCATTAGTGCAAACATTTTTGCACAAGACTTTGGTGTAGTAAATAGTGATGGAAAACCTATTTATTACAACATTACATCATCAACAGAGCCAAGAACAGTCGAAGTAACACGTCTTCCAGATGAGTATTGGCTCTATAATGAATATAAATATGCAGGAGTGATAAATATTCCTGAGAGTGTTACATATAATGGTAATACATATAGCGTAACAAGTATAGGAGATTCTGCTTTTTCTTTTTGTAGTAATTTAACAAGTATAACAATACCAAATAGCGTAACAAGTATAGGATATAGGGCTTTTTTCTGTTGTTATGGTTTAACAAGTGTAACAATACCAAATAGTGTAACAAGTATAGGAGATGGTGCTTTTGATTCTTGTACTGATTTAACAAGTATAACAATACCAAATAGTGTAACAAGTATAGGATATGCTACTTTTAGAGGTTGTAGTGGTCTAACAAGTGTAACAATACCAAATAGTGTAACAAGTATAGGACAAGGAGCTTTTTATCTATGTCCTCTTGTTACATTAAGAATGAAACCTGAAAATCCTCCAACTATAGAA
>JAGHSX010000129.1 GCA_018065645.1 Candidatus Scybalousia scybalohippi | reverse complement strand
TTAAATACTTTACTTCAAGAGAAGCTATTGCTGAAAATACTAAAAACTCTAATACGAAGAAATATATAGTAAAAAAGTATAAAGTCATTGCTGATATTATTGCACATATAAAAAAATAATACTGTTATAGTGTAATGATTTAATTCTAGTATTTATGACCTCCCTCCTAATTCCTCCCCCTAAGGAATCAACTTGGTGGGAGGTCTTTTTTATAAGATAACTCTTCGTTTTGCTGGAATAAAACGGCGTTTTTTGTAATTTTGCATTTATATTACTTAAAATAAATAGAAAAAGATATGAGAAGAATTTTTTTGGGGTGTTTAATATTGGTCTTGTTGGCTGGTAGTTTGGTTTCTTGCTCCAATGGAGAAAAGCGTTATGAGTTTGATGGTATGGTGCAAGGAACTTATTATCATATAGTTGTTTATGGTAGTGATAGCACAGGTATGAGTAAAGGTTTTGATAGTATTTTTAATATTATAGACCAGAGTGTTTCTCTGTGGGAGAAAAACTCTACAGTTTGCAAGGTAAACAGAAATGAAGATGTAGAGCTTGACCAGGCATTTATAGACAACTTCCTTGCAGCCAAAGATTTAAATATTCTATCTGAGGGTGCTTTGGATATTACTGTAGGAGCATTGGTGAGGGAGTATGGTTTCACCACCAAAGCCAGAAGCACTATGTCACAGCAGCAGATAGACTCTATGCTGCAATATACTGGCATGGAAAACTTGAAGATAGAAGGCAAGAAGATAGTAAAGAAATATCCTGAGACACAGATAGATTTCAATGCTATTGCACAGGGTTACACCACAGACCTCATCACCAAGTACCTTGACAAGAGAGGTTGCAGTGCTTTTCTTATAGACGTAGGTGGAGAGGTGTTTGCCAGAGGTATCAAACCAGACAAAAAGAAATGGAATGTAGCAATAGAGAAACCTGCCAAGAGCAAGGAGGAAGAGAGGACTTACAACACCATAGTCCTTCTGGAGAATGAGAGCATAGTAACCAGTGGCAATTACAGAAAATATTATGAAGAAGGTGGAGTGAAATACTCCCACACCATAGACCCTAAGACAGGAAAACCTGTAAGACATTCTCTTTTAAGTGCTTCCGTGATAGCCAAAGATGCTACCACTGCTGATGGTCTTGCCACTGCTTTCATGGTTATGGGTTTGGAGAAAGCCAAAGAGTTTTTGGAGAAGCACAAGGAATATAATGCTTACTTTATCTATTCCGATGACAAAGGAGAGATGAAGGTGTGGCACAATCCAGGCTTTGCAAGATATATAGCAGAGTAATAAGGCTTTTAAAAAAATCGAGAAAGAATGCAGAAAAACTTCAGGGAGATATTTCTTCAGGAGATAGGTTTTCCTCCTACACAGGACCAAGATGTTCTCATTTCACATCTGGAGAATTTTCTGTTTTGCTCTAATAGTAAGATATTCATTCTCAAAGGTTATGCAGGTACTGGCAAGACTACTATGATGTCTGCACTGATAAAAACCCTACCACATTTTCACACCTACTCTACCCTTTTGGCACCTACTGGAAGGGCAGCAAAGGTCTTGTCTTTGTTTTCTCAGAAGAAGGCTTACACCATACACAAGCGTATCTACTATTCTTCTCATGATGAGACAGCCTTTGTCTTCAAACTCAGGGAGAACAAGAGCATATATACAATTTATATAGTTGATGAAAGCTCCATGATAGGAGTAGGTAATGATGGTGGATTTATGTCTAGGGATCTACTGGAAGATTTGATGAACTATATCAATGAGGGTGAGGACTGCAAGGTTATCTTCATAGGTGACACAGCCCAGCTACCTCCTGTAGGAGAGGAGATTAGTCCAGCCTTGGATGAAGAATACATTGCTAGGCATTACTCCATAGAGCCTCCCTCATACAAGCTCACACAGGTAGTACGTCAAGCTCTGGACTCTGGCATACTAAAAAATGCTTCCAACCTCCGCTATAGGATATTTAAAGAAAATTACTCTCTTCCTATCTTCAAACTTGAGGGTCTTGAGGATGTGGAACGTATAGACGGCAATGACTTTGAGGAGTACCTTTACCGAGCCTACAAAGAGTATGGAGAAGATGAGGTACTTACCATCTGCAGAAGCAATAGACAAGCCAACATGATTAACAACCGCATACGTTACACTATCCTTGAAAGAGAGAACCAGATAGACACCAATGATAACCTTATGGCTGTGAAAAACAACTACTTCTGGTTAAGTGACGACAGCAAGATAGGATTCATAGCCAATGGAGATATCTTTAAGATTAAGAGAATCCTAGGCTATGAGGAAAAATACGGGCATAATTTTGCAGATGTGGTGGTTACCTTCAATGACTATCCTGAACAGGAAGAGGTGGATATGAAGATATTGCTTGACACACTATCTCTGGAGAAAGCTTCTATGGATATGGGTGGAGAAGAAGGTTTATATAGAAAAATCTTTGAGGAAGAATATGAGAAGACTCACAATAGGACTCAAGCCAGGAAGAACACCTTTAACAACCCTTATTTCAATGCAGTACAAGTGAAGTTTGCTTCATGTCTTACCTGCCACAAAGCACAAGGTGGAGGCTGGAAAGCAGTCTTTGTCTTCCAGAGTTTCTTCACAGAAGATATGCTCGGCAAGGAATATTTTCGCTGGCTTTACACTGCCATCACCAGAGCCAAAGAAAAACTCTACCTCATCAACTTCCCTGATGAATTTTTCCTTGAATAAAGCAGATAAATAGAGTTATCCAATCAATTCCAGCAAGAGAAGCAAAGCACAATGGGTAGCCCGAGAAATAAACTCTTCTCTTGGAAGAAGTATTCTGCGCATCTGTGTCTGGTATTTTCCTTCTTTATTCATTGCACATATCCATACTGTACCTACCTCGGTATTGGTACCATCTCCATTTGGTCCTGCAAGCCCAGAGATAGAAAGAGCATAGTCTGTATTCATGAGTTTTATTGCTCCACTACACATATTTATCACAGTCTCCTCGCTTACTGCTCCCTGTGTTTCCAATACTTTAAGAGGGACACCAAGTACAGAGTGTTTTATCTCGTTGCAGTATGAAACCACAGAACCTTTGAAATAAGCAGAAGCACCACTTACAAGAGTTATCTGGTGGGCTATGTTTCCTCCTGTACAACTCTCTGCTGTAGAAAGACTAGCATTTTCTTTCTTAAGTCTCTCTCCTATTGTTTGTGCAAGTTGAAAAGTATTTAGTTTGTTTGTTTCTTGAGCCATTGGGTTTTTGTTTTTTATCTGGGATAAAAAAGGGACTGCAATATTTGCAATCCCTTTTGAAAAATATCAAGTTGAAAGAATATCTTACTATTCTTCGTCTTTGCTTTGCTCTTCGTAAGCTTTCAACAATTCGCCTTGAACATCTGATGGTACAGCTTGGTATTCTGAATATTTCATAGAGAATACACCACGACCAGATGTTAGAGAAGACAATGAAGTTGAATAACGGTTCATTTCAGCCAAAGGAGCTTTAGCCTTGATGATTTGGCGGTTGCCTTCTGAATCCATACCCATAACGATTGCTCTTCTACCCTGAAGGTCTGTCATAACACCACCCATAAGGTCAGCAGGAACATTTACAGATAGGTCATAGATAGGTTCAAGAATCTTAGGACCTGCATTTTTGAAAGCATCTTTGAAAGCATTTCTACCAGCAAGTTTGAATGCCATTTCATTACTATCTACTGGGTGCATCTTACCATCGAATACGTTTACAACGATATCTCTAGCGTAAGAACCAGTCAATGGACCTTCTTCCATCTTTTCCATTATACCCTTAAGGATAGCAGGCATGAATCTTGCATCAATAGCACCACCTACGATACAGTTATTGAAGATAAGTTTACCACCCCATGGAAGTTCGTGTTCTTCTGTACCACGGATCGGGTATTTTGTTTGTTTTGCCATACCTTCTGTATAAGGTTGGATGTATAGGTGTACTTCTGCAAACTGACCAGAACCACCTGATTGTTTTTTATGACGGTATGAAGCTTCAGCTTCTTTTGTAATTGTTTCTCTGTAAGGAATCTTCTGTGCGTAGAATTCTGTTGCTACTTTGTAAACATTGTCAAGGTACCATTTAAGGATGTTGATGTGGAATTCACCCATACCCTTAACAATAGTTTGTTTACTTTCTCTTGCTATTTCATAACGAAGAGTTGGATCGTGAGCAGTGTAATCGTTCAATGCTTGACCAAGTTTTTCTTCATCTGTAGATTCAACAGCCTTGATAGCAGTAGAGTAGATAGGATCTGGGTAAACAGCTGGAACAACAGATACACCTTGGTTCTTAGCAGATGTAAGAGTATCGCCTACCTTAACAGCCTTCAATTTGATTGTTGAGAAGATATCTCCAGCAACAGCTTTGTCTATAGTTGTTCTGTTCTTACCAGCATTTGCTGAAAGAGCAGAAAGTCTTTCCTTACTTGAGTCTGTAGAGTTTACAACGTCAGCACTTGCTGCAACTTCACCTTCCATAACCTTCATAAATGTGATTTCACCAACGTGAGATTCATTAGCAGATTTGAAAGCGTAAAGAACTGTGTCACCACTTGCATTGTATGTAGCCTTGTTACCATCTTTGTATGTAAGAGTTGCAACAGCTTCGTTTGGAGCAGGTACATTATTGCAGATGAATTCCATCATTCTTTCTACACCTATGTTTTCTTTTGCAGAAACACAAACTACTGGATAAACAGCTCTTGAAGCCAAACCTTTCTTCAAACCTTTTCTTACGTCTTCGATTGGAAGGTCACCTTCGTCAAAGTATTTTTCCATAAGTTCGTCATCACCTGTAGCAGCATTTTCTACAAGTTTAAGTCTCAAATCTTCTGCTTTTGCTTGTTCGCTTGCAGGGATATCTTCTATTTGAGCTTTACCACCACCTTTTGGATATTTGTAAAGTTTTTGAGTGATAAGGTCAACGAAACTGTCAAAACCTATACCTGCATTAACAGGATATTGAACAACTGTTATTTTTTCTCCACATTCTTCTTGAAGACTTCTTATTTGATCATCAAAGTTAGCTTTTTCTGCATCAAGTTGGTTGATAGCAAAAATCATTGGAGTATTCAATTCAGCTGTATATCTCAAAGCTACTTCTGTTCCAACTTCTACACCTGCTTGTGCGTTTATTACAACTACTGCAGTTTCTGAAACAGGAAGAGCACTCATAAGTTCTCCTTGTAGGTCTGTAAATCCAGGAACGTCTATAATATTCAATTTCTTATCTCCGCATTCTGCATACAAAACAGTTGACACTACTGAACCTTTTCTTTCTATCTCTATTTCTCTGTAGTCTGAAAGAGTATTTCCGTCCTCAATAGTACCTCTTCTTGTAACTATTCCTGAATTAAAAGCCATTGCTTCGGCTAAAGATGTCTTGCCGGCTTTGTTTCCACCAACAAGAGCGATGTTTCTAATCTGTGAAGTATTGTAAACTTTCATTTTGTTATATTTTATTTGTGTATTATTTTCTAACTTACAAAATTACTTATTAAAATCGTAATACCCAAGTTTTCTATTAAAAAAATGAAAATTTTATTGTATTTTTGCGAATATAATCAAATTGCAGAGAATTTATGAAAAAAATATTTTTACTTGTTGCCCTTTGTCTAGCAGTCTTCTGCTCTTGCAACAAGAAAAACATAATACTAGAATTTACACCGATTACTGAACACAGTAATACGGAAATAGTGGAGTATGAAGTAAATCTTGAGAATGGTGTTTTCTCTGGACTGGAACTGCCATCCAACGATTCTGTATTCACATTCTCTGTTTCCATAGACAATCCTAACAACAAGAAACTTTACTACAAGATATATTACAAGAACACTTCCTATGCTTTTGAGGACAACCACCCATTGAGTCACGAAAACTTCTATGGCTCTTGGGAGAATACCTCAACAACTTTCAAGGAATGTAAATCACAGAAGATAAGTGATACTTTCCGAATAGTAGGAAATCCAAGAAATGAAAAGAAATATTTCGGCAAGGAGTTTCCAGAGAAAATAACTCCAAAAGATATCAAGAATGCCCAAAAACCTATCTTCAACAATCCAGAATGGCTTGCTAGTGTGGAACAAAAAGCCAAAGAAAACCAGAGAACTCTTGAAGAACAATTATATTGCGAAGCTTTGTGGCTGATAAAGGCTAACCGAGAGGGAGAAGGAGATGAAAACCACAGGGAAAGAAGAAATCCTAGAATGGGAATATATGAGTTTATGATAGTAGTATGTGACAGCACTGCCTTGGAAGAAATACCAGACTATGTAAAAGATATCTCCCTTACAAAAGAAGATGGGACATTTGAAAACCCTTTCAATTATTTTCTTTATGGCAAAGGCAAGAAAATAAATGGAGTATATACTTTAGTTGCAAAACAAAGACTGAAAGCAAAGGCAAGATTCGATCTCAGCAAAGGAGTTTATGTTAATAGAGAAAATTTCCCAGGCTCCAGTTTCAATATATACAAAGACAACAGCAAGGTTGGCGATGATGACTCCTTATATCTTTATGCTCAATTTGAGGAATACTACCATTCCATCAATACAAACCGCTGGATAGACCAGATAGAAAGCATAGAAGATTTGAATGAATTGTCTTTAGACAAATACAAAAAGAACAAACTTATACAGAAAAGAAAAGTCCATCCTTTCATTACTGACTATCCTGGGAAGAATATCAAGGTAGGAAAAGGCTTTATAGAGATGATAAATCCTGGCAACAAAGACCTTGCAGATGCCAAAAAAGTTAGCACAGGAATAAGAAGCAGAATAGGATTTACATACGGAAAGTTTAGAGCAAAAGTAAAGTTTCCTCCATTGCTTAACAAATATAAAGTCTGGAATGGTTTGACCAATGCTTTCTGGCTTATCTATCAGTCCGACAGCCCTTGGAATGAAAGAAGGGGAAGCAAGACTGGATTTGTAAAGAACAACTACAATGAACAAGAAAGTGAGAGAGTAAACAAGACCAACTATTCTGAGATAGACATTGAAATGGTGAAGACCAGCAAATACTGGGGCGTGGAAGAAGAAAAGAGTGACAAGAACTACAATCCTCAAAACAACAACAACTTTATATTTGCTGCAACCAACTGGGATTTGGCTTGCAATGACAATGGTTTTATAGACAAAGCTTTACATTTCAGCAAAAAGTATGATAAGAATACTTTCACTTATCACCGATGGGATAGAAACTACAGAGCTTTGACTTCAAGAGTAGAAGTTTCAAACGATATTTTCCTTGCTCCATACTACTACTATGAAATAGAATGGACACCTACAGAAATAATCTGGAGAATAGGTCCTGATGAAAAACATATGCAGGTGGTTGGATATATGAATGAAACTTTTACAACCATTCCAAACAACCAGATGCTACCTATCTTCACCCAAGAGTTTCATTATAGCGAGTTTTGGCCACCTATAATATTTGAGCAAGGACTTATCCCTTATTCAAAAGAAGATTTAACAGGAAGAATTTATGAACTTACAATAGAATAATGCTATGAGAAGAAAATTTTTATTCATCATCTTGCTTGGAGTTCTATGCTTAAGCATAAACATTCAAACAAGAGCACAGGAAAAGAATTACGATTTCTACAATTACATTTACCCAAGCTGGTTTGAAAATGCCAAGTTGGGAATAATGATTCATTATGGATTGTACTCTATTCCATCATATTCAGACAAGGAACAGTATTCTGAATGGTTCTACAAAGGACTTATAACAGGAGACAGTCTAAGAATAAACTTCCAGAAAGATGTGTTTGGAAAAGATTTCCAGTATTTTGACTATATGAAACTTTTCAAGGCAGAGATGTTTGATGCCAATGAGTGGGCAAAACTTTTCAAAGCCTCTGGTGCAAAATACATAGTCTTCACAACCAAACATCATGATGGTTTCTGCCTCTACCCTTCTGCCTACACAAAATACAATTCCATGAACACTCCTAGCCACAGAGACTTTGTAGGAGAACTGGCTGAAGCCGTAAGAAAGGAAGGTCTTAGACTTGGATTGTATTATTCTCTTATGGAATGGACCAACCCTCTTTTCCGCTGGTCTATAGACAACGAAGGAATAGAAAGATATGTAAGCGAACACATGGTTCCTCAGTTCAAGGAGATAGTGGACAAGTACCGTCCTTCCATAGTCTTTGCCGATGGTGACTGGGATTTCTCCTACAAGACTCTTCACAGCGAGGAAATGGTTCAGTACCTTTATGACAGAGTAGGACACAACGAAGCAATAGTAAACAACCGCTGGGGACAGGGATTCAAGTATGGTCACAAGACTCCAGAATACAGCAGCGGAATAAAGGAAAAACTTGTACCTTGGGCAGAATGCAGAAGTTTAAGCCGCAGTTTTGCTTTGAACAGAAACAGTTCCATAGAAGATTACATGACTCCTGAGGATTTGATTCAACATTTTGTACAACTGGTAAGTCTTGGTGGTGGCCTTATGCTTAATGTCGCTCCTAGTGCTGACGGACAGATACCTATGCTTCAGCAGGAACGTCTTCTGCAACTTGGACAATGGCTTGAGATAAACTCAGAAGCTATATACAATTCTACAGCATGGATAAAGAACTGCGAAGATCAGAATCTTGTAGCAGAATTAGATACTCCTGTGATAGATTTTGACTGGGTAAGAAACGGACCTGTAAAAGGAGCAAGCGAGGACAATTTCTCTATAGATTGGCATGGAGAAGTAACACCTGATGCTTCAGGAATGTACACAATATCCCTAGAAGCAGATGATGAGGCAGGAATAATCATAAATCACAAAGGCAAGCAAATATTCTCCAACATAGCCAAAAAAGATACTTCCATTTCCAACACTATCAAACTAAAGAAAGGTGAAACCTATGAGTTCAGTATCTTCTACAAGGAAAAAGATGTAGATGCTTCCTGTCATCTTTACTGGTCTTACAAAGCAGGAGAGAAAAAACCTATCATGGCAGACAATGGCTGGAAAGGAGAAATATCATGGCAGACTCCTTACGTTTGCTTCACACAAAACAATGCCAACCTTTATGCAATATCTTTGCAGAAACTGGGTAAGACACTTGACATTCAGTTGGAAAGAAGACCTGAAGCAGATATGAAGATTACTCTTCTAGGCAACGAAGAAGCATATCTTCCTTGGCAATATACAAATGGACATTTAGTAATAGATCTTTCTTCACTAAGTCCTGCAGAGATAAAGAGCAATTATGCATGGACTTTCAAACTGGAGAACTATTTAAGATAAAACCTCGTTTCCTTCCACTAACTCCTCGTTTCAGCAGAACAAAACGCCGTTTTAGAAAATTAAAACGGCGTTTCATTTTAGTGATAAATCACTATATTATTATCTGTAAAAGTCTATCTCAAATCCACTATCTTTACCTTAGGAAATTTTGCCTTAGGGAAAGTGTAGTCAGCATTTGTGGCAGTAACTTTTGCCTTGTAGTTGGTAAAAGTATAAGTGTATGTTGTACCACCATAAACATTTATCACCATCTGCATTATACGGTTGTCAGCTTTTGCTGTCCAAAGTCTTACCTTTGAAATGCTGCTACTCTTTTTAGGAGTAAGGTCTATTACAGCGCAGTTTGTCTTATTGAAAGTCTCATAGCGTATAAGCTTAGGGCGGAATGAGCTGGCATATTGGTTAATTATCTTTGTGAAGTTGAACTTAGCCTGACCGTCTTCCACATCTGAAACCTCAACTTCATTGGATTTCTTTACATAGTGGTAAAGAGTTGTTCCGTCACAATATTCATTGAAGTCGGTACTTTCTATCTTGTATTTATTGTTGTTAGACAAGAAGGTACCTGTTCCCTTCTCTGCTTTCTGTCCTTTTTCTGCCAGATTATAAGAAAATGAAAATGAGAAAGGAGCATCTGTTTTGAGCTTCTTGGTTGCAGCAGAAACAATCTTTTCTGCAGTATGGTCTATGACAATACCATTTTTCACCTCAGTTTGAGCAGAAAGCATTCCTACAAGGAATATAGACAATAAAATAGCAAAGAATTTTTTCATAGTTGTAAGGTTTTTCTATTCCTTGTGCAATACTCGTGCCAATATTTCCTCCAGTTCTACTCTTGACTTCACAAGGACTGCTCTTGGTTTACTGCCATTGAATGGTCCTACTATACCTGCACGCTCCAACTGGTCTATAATCTTGCCTGCTCTTGCATAACCTATTCCGAAGTTACGCTGAAGAGTTGAGGTACTTCCATATTGGGAATCTACAACAGAGTTTGCAGCATCTTCAAACAGAGCATCAATCTTTCCTGCTGGGCCTACGTCCATCTTTTCGCCACCTGTTTCTCCTTCTTCTGGAGGTTCTGGAAGTTCAAAGCAACCTGTATAGCCATCTTGCTGAGAAATATCACTTACCAAGGATTCAATCTCTTGAGTATCTATCAATGCACACTGCAGTCTTGTTGTCTTGCCATCAATAGCCACAAGCATATCTCCCCTACCTATTAGCTGTTCTGCTCCAGGAGAGTCCAAAATAGTTCTAGAGTCAATCATACTACTAGTCTTGAAAGCCATACGAGCAGGGAAATTGGCTTTGATAGTACCTGTAATAACATTGACACTAGGTCTTTGAGTGGCAATTATAAGGTGAATACCTACTGCACGGGCAAGCTGTGCAATACGGCAGATAGGTTGTTCTATCTTCTTGCCTGCTGTTATTATCAAATCAGCAAACTCATCTATAACAACTACAATATAAGGCATGTATCCATGACCATCTACAGGCAGGATCTTTCTTTCAAGGAATTTGGCATTGTATTCTGTAATCTTCTTGCATTGAACATCTTTCAGCAGTTCATATCTTGTATCCATAAGAACGCAAAGAGAGTTCAATGTGTCTTGTACCTCATTTACGTCAGTTATTACAGCATTCTTGCCATTTGGAATCTTAGCTAGATAGTGTCTATCAAGGTCTGAGTACAAGGAAAGTTCTACTTTCTTAGGGTCAACAAAGATAAACTTAAGTTCTGCTGGGTGTTTCTTGTAAAGCAATGAAGATACGATAGCATTCAAACCTACAGACTTACCTTGTCCTGTAGCACCTGCAACAAGAAGGTGAGGAGCTTTTGCAAGGTCTGTAACGTATGGCTCATTCTCTACAGTCTTACCCAAAACGATAGGCAGTTCTGCTTTGGAGTTTTGGAACTCTGGAGAGTTTATCATAGATTTCATAGAAACCACCTGAGGTTTGGCATTTGGCACTTCTATACCTATTGTTCCTTTTCCAGGAATAGGAGCAATGATACGGATACCTATTGCAGCAAGGCTCAAAGCAATATCATCAGACAAACCTTTTATCTTTGAGATTCTTACTCCTGGCGCAGGAACTATCTCATACAATGTAACAGTTGGTCCAGGTGTTGCAGAGATACTTGTAATACCTATTCCATAGTATCCTAGAGTTTTCTTGATTTTTTCATTATTTTGAAGAAGTTCCTCTTTGGTTACAACTTCGTTTCTCTTATCATAATCAACAAGAATATCTGTAGTAGGAGTCTGGAATCGTGGCAAATCTAGACGAGGATCGTATGGTTCATCTATTGTATGATGCTCCATAGGTTTTTCATTTTCCTCCTCAGTCTCTGTTTCCTCTGAAGTTTCCTGAGTTTGTGAGATGATGTTTCCAGATTTGTCTTTAACAATGAATGCTATTCCGTCATCCTCATCATCTTCTTCTGGAGTAAACTTTGGAGTTACTATAGGAGTATTTACATCAAATACATAAGTAGGTTGCTTCTCAGGCTCTATTGTTGGTTCTTCTACTTCTGTTGGAGCAGGTTCTTGTTGTTCTGTGTGTAAAGGTTCTTTGAAAAGGTCATTGACAGTTCTGCCTGTAGGTTTTGGAGTCTCAGCAGTTGGAATAGATGGAGTATCTACAAGAATGGATTCTTCCTCAAGGTCTGTCTCTTCATCTTCTTTTTCTGCCTTTTGCAGCATGTTTGAAATCAATTCAGGAGTACGTTTTACACCTCTTATCAAACCTGTATATCTCACTTTGAACAACATCATCGGAATGACAATAGTAATAGCTAAAAGGAGTAAAGCGCAACCAATAGTACCAAGAAATGAGCATAAGACCTGATTTATTCCAATACCTACGATACCAGACAAATCTTCCATATCCTCAAGATCAAATCCTACAACGATAAATCCAAAGATACAGGACAACCAAAGCATTATCACCATAGTAGAGGCAAACCACTTGGCGTAATGATTGATTCTTACCTTAAAGATACGAAGTACTATAAGGGCAAAAATAATAAGGAAACCAAAAGAAGCGATACCGAAAGTGTATCTAAGCATAACATAGGCCATAAATGCTCCAAGATTACCGCAAACATTACCTATGTTTCTCTCCCCTTTTATCAAAGAACCAGGGGTCACGTTCTCTACCAAAGAATAGTCAGAGAACCAGGTTACAAAAAAGGAGACAAAAGATATAAAGCAGAAAACTGTAAACAAGGCTAAAAATACAGCCACCACCTTAGGAAATTCTTCCGAGCGGACTGCCCTTTTTACAAGTTCAAAGAAACTAATCTTAATTTCTTCATTGTTTTTCTTCTTGGAACGAGAAGGTTTTCTCTTTGTACCTTTTGTCTTCTTTGGCATTTTTTTAGATTTATTCCTGAAATGTTTTTACAAATTACATATCATCTTCGCTTGCGCCACCACCAAATAGAACCTTCATCATTTCAGCAAAGTCTTCTTCTGAGATTTCTTCATATCCAGATTCTATCATAAGGTCAACGTCTTTTACTTTACCTTTCAACAATTCTGAAACTGTGAATGTAGCTGTAAGTTCAGCAGAGAACTGCATAGGGTATTCCATCAAGAAAGCATCAAGTCCAGGATATTGTTCATAATTCATAACTGGACCCAATTCTTTTGTTACAAATATTGTTTCAGATGTTTCTGCACCTTCAGCATCTTTGTAAACAACTTTTACTTCTTGGCAGTTGATACCAGCGATTTCTTTTGTCTTGCCAGTATATTCATATTTTATCTGTTCAAGAGCTTTTTGGATGTTTTCGTCACTTATCTTTTGTCTAACGTACCATTTTCCGCTCATACCTTCTGTTGGTCCTTCATCTGGCAACATAGAAAAGTCATAAGTAGAAACTACTGTTTTGTTTCCAGCATTGATGATCACTTTACCTAATTGACCAAAAGTCAACATATCTCCGTGTGAAAGTTGGTTTTCAAAAACCTTTACTTGCCATTCTGTTGGAACACCTTGAGGAACGTTTCCTGTCCAAGTCAAAGAATATTTAACCAAACCAGCCCATTTTCCTTGTTGTGCTGAAGCAGAAAAACCTGCCATCATAGTAAGAGCTAATAGTCCTACTCCTAAAAAGAATTTTTTCATAATTTTCAATTGTATTTTTTTGTTATTATTTTTTATGCACACTTATGCGAAGTACAAAATTACAATATTTATTTCACATTTTCTCTCCACCTTTCAAAAAATATTCCAACTCCTCGTTTAGCTAAAGTAACTCCTCGTTTTAATTTTCTAAAACGAAGTTTCACTCCACTAAAACGAGGTTTTATTTTTCTGCAAATCCGATTTAAAATATCTGCAAGTCCGACTTGTAATATTTGCAAGTCGGACTTGCAGAATTTTACTTCTTCGTTTCAGTCTAGCAGAAGCAAGAAATAATCCTGTAAAAACAAGAAAAAACACAAAAAACTGGTAAAACGAGAAAAAAACTTGTCACAAAACAGACAAAACAAATGAGAGTAAAACCAATAACCTATCGTGGTATTGGGACCAAGCTCTCCAGTATTATTTTGATAATGATCACAAATAAAAGTAACAATAAACCCTCGCCCAATAGGACGAGGGTTTAAGTTTTATTTACAATCTGCCTTTTTTACAAAGGTGAATGTTTACAAATGTTAAATTTACTTTAACCAACGATTCTCTTTATACCATTGTATTGCTTCTTGAGTTCCTTTTCTCAAATCATATTGAGGATTGAATCCCAAATCATTTTTCAAGTCTTCTATATCGCAATCCCAGTTTCTTGCTGCAAGAATATTGTATTTATCCTTGTTAAGCGTAAACTGTTTTCCAATCAATCTGCCAAAACTATCCAAAATAGAAGAAATACCTTTCACTATCCACAAAGGGAAACGTATGGAAATTGTCCAGGTATTTAAAACTTGCTTTGAGATTTCTGAAAACTCAGAATCAAGATAAAGATTACCATCAGACACAAAATATGTCTTACCTGTTACTTCCCTATGTTCTGCTGCAAGCATTGCTGCTTGGCAAAGGTCTTTGGAATAGATAAAAGTTAGTCTTTGTTTTGGCCAGCCAAGTGTTGCATCTATGTGATTTGCAATGGTTTTGAAGTATACAAAATAATCTGTTTCACGTGGACCATATACTCCAGTAGGACGAAGAATGATGTATTTGTTTTCACAATTCTTGTTTATATACTCTTCTGCCTTTAGTTTAGAGATTCCATAAGTTGTATTTGGACGATTTTCATCAGTAACCTTTGCCTGAGTAAAAGGATTATCTTGTGAAGGACCATGAGCTGCAAAAGAGGACATATATACAAGTTTTGTATCCATTCCCTTTATTGCTTCAACAAGGTTTTCTGTATAATGGAAATTCACTTTATCGAAAGCCTCCTGAGATTTTGCCTTAGTAAGTCCTGCAAGATGAAATATCGTTTCAAAATTTTCTTTCTCCAGCTGGGATTTCAATTCTGAGAGATTTTCATAGTTAAGGTCTATAAAGTGTAATTTATCTTCTTGAAGATATTTTCTGCTTGATGTTTTTCTTACTCCAGCCCAAACCTCAAATTCACCTTTTTCCAGCAGCATATCTGTAAGCGTGCTTCCTATAAAACCAGAAGCTCCTGTTACCAATACTTTTCTCATAATCCTATAAGTGTTTTACGTATGCTCTTCTTCTTATTGCAATCTTGCTGTCATATTTTGTCCAGATATGAGCTGCCTGGTTTGTCTCAAGCTGTGGATTTGCCAATGCCATCTTTGCGCCCAAAGAAATGTAGTTTTCATTCATCTTTGAATAATAAATAGAATGAACTCCCTTATTTTGCCAATCTGGATCCACACCATTAAGGTAAAGGTCTATGTTTTCGTAATTCTTCAAAGCCCTCAACAAATGATACCATCCAAATGGGAATAGTTTTCCTTTTGATTTTTGTAAGGCTCTTGACAAAGTAGGCATAGAGATCCCAAAAGCAACTACGTTATCTGTTTCATCTACAACTAGACAAGTCAGTTTCAAATCTACAAATGGAAGATAAATATCAATATAGAAATCTATTTGTTTATCATTTAATGGAACGTAACCATAAAGTCCAGAAAAAGCTTTATTAAGAGTAGTAAATATTTTCTTTCCATAACGCTTACGCAACTCACTCTTTGAAATATTTTCTACTATTTTCAAATTGTATTTTTGAGCAATCATAGCGTTGATTCTTGCTACTTTTTCAGGTACAGGCTGATTGGCTGGAATCTCGTATTGAATCCAATCCACCTCTTTTTCATAGCCTATCTTTTCTACCAATTGTGGGTAATAGGAAGGATTGTAATAACAAGCCATAGGACATAGTGTCTCAAAACCTTCAACCATCATTCCTTCTTTGTCCATATCTGTAAATCCCATAGGACCTACTATTTTTTCAAGACCTTCTTTTCTTCCCCAATCTTCTACAGCACCCAACAAAGCTTGAGCAACTTCCAAGTCATTTTCAAAGTCAAGCCAGCCAAATCTTATATGCTTTCTTTTCCATATTTCATTTGCCTTATGGTTTATTATTCCGACTATTCTACCTGCAAGTTTATTGTCTTTATAGGCAAGAAAAATTTTATAATCACAAAACTCCAAGGCTGGATTTTTCTTCTTACTGAAAGTATTTCTTTCATCCATCAAAAAAGAAGGAACCCACATCTTGTCATTTTTGAAAAGTTTGTATGGGAAGTAAAGAAAATCGTTGAAAAGTTTAGAACTTGTTAAATAAGTCAGCCCATTGTTATATGGTACTTCCTTTATAGTAATATTACCCATAATCTTAATTTAATTTGATAAGATACTTGAAAAATTTTACACAAAAGGTCCCTTTTTATACAAAAGAGACCTTTTTAGAGTTTTATTCAATTATTTTATTATTCCATATTTACGGAATACTTTAACCAATACCTCAATAGCTCTATCTATTTGTTCTTTGCTGTGTGTTGCCATAAGAGCAAATCTTATCAAAGTCTCTTCTGGTGGACAAGCAGGAGGAATAACTGGGGAAACAAATATTCCATTATCAAGCAATTCTCTTGTAATTGCAAATGTTTTTTGCATGTCACGAATGTATAATGGAATGATAGGAGTTTCTGTTGGTCCTATTTCAAATCCATAACTTCTAAATGCAGAAAGAGAATAATTAGTTATTTCCCACAAATGAGAAAGTCTTTCTGGTTCATCATGTATTATATCCAAAGCAGCAATAACACTTGCTGTTGCAGCAGGAGAAATACTTGCTGAGAAAATATATGGACGAGAATGATGACGAAGGAAATCCATTGTCTTGCTGTCAGCAGCAACGAAACCACCTATAGTTGCAAGTGATTTTGAGAATGTACCTACAATAATATCAACCTTATCTGTTAATCCAAAATGGTTACAAACACCTCTACCCTCTTTTCCTAATACTCCTAAAGAATGTGCCTCATCAACATAAATATTTGCATTGTATTTTTCAGACAATCTTACTATCTCTGGAAGATTTGCAATATCTCCTTCCATTGAGAATACACCATCAACAACGATAAGTTTTATAGCATCTTCTGGAAGTTTCATCAAAACCTCTTCCAAAGAAGCCATATCATTATGTTTAAATTTCTGAATGTTTGCAAAAGATAATCTTCTTCCATCTACTATAGAAGCATGATCTCTCTCATCACAAATAATATAATCTTTTCGTCCTAGTACACAACTTAAAGCTCCAAGGTTTGACTGAAATCCTGTAGAATAAACTATAGCACTCTCCTTACCAACAAATTTTGCCAATTTTTCCTCTAATTCTACATGAATATCCATATATCCGTTCAAGAAAGGACTTCCTGCACAACCTGTACCATATTTCTTTATAGCTTCTATACCAGCTTGCTTTACTTTAGGATGATTTGTTAAGCCCAAATAAGAATTTGAACCAAACATGAGTACCTTTTTATTATCAATTAAAACTTCTGCATCCTGGTCAGAAGAAATAGCTCTAAAATAAGGATAAACGCCAAGCGCTTTGGCCTGTCTTTCTTCCTCCAACAAAGGATCTTTTCCTAATTTTTCACTTAATCTACTCATAAATTTATGTCTATATTTATTTTAGTTTATTTAGAATATCATATTTAAGGTTACTGCAACCTATACGAAAAGTATCTTGAGTAATATAATTCTCTCCTAGTATTGCTTTAGTCAAAAGATAATATTTCAAAGCATCTTCTGATTTTCTTATACCACCAGCTGCCTTGAAACCTATATTTTTTTCAGTATCTAATAAAGTTTCTTTTATCGCAATCATCATAATAGCAGCAGAATACAAATCTGCGCCACGTGAAACTTTACCTGTAGAAGTTTTAATAAAATCTGCTCCTGAATTTATTGCCAACAAAGATGCATCATATACATTTTTATAAGTCTTCAATTCCCCAGATTCTATTATTACTTTAAGTTTTGCTTTTGGATTTTGTTTTACTATACTTTTTATTGCTCCTATTTCTATTTCCAGTTCTCCTCTATTTTCAAAAAATAATCCTCTATTTATTGGAATATCTACTTCATCAGCTTTATTTTCCATAGCAAATGCAACATCATGAAGTTTTGCTTCCAAAGATAATTGCCCTGTAGGAAAACCCCCAGAAACAACTACTTTTCTAACATCTCTATCAAGATGTAAAAGATTTAAAACTGGTAAAAGATTAGAATAAATACATAATCCTGCAACTTTTACTTCTTTATCTTCAACATTAAATACTGTTTCCTTTATAATATTTCTTAATGCTTCCTGATAATCTGTATCGTTTAAAGTTGTAATATCCAAAAAAGAAAGTATCTTTAATAGATCTGATTTTTCATCTTCTAATTGCTCCAATTCATTAGAAACAATTTCATCTACTTTTTTTTCAAATTCTAAGGTAGATTCTCTAAAAGCAAGTTCTTTTAGTAAAGATGTATCAACAATAT
>JAGHSX010000116.1 GCA_018065645.1 Candidatus Scybalousia scybalohippi | reverse complement strand
CAATTATTCGTTATTTATTTTTAACCTAAGCAATAAAAGACAAAAAACGCAAGAAAAATAAAACACATATAATGAAACAACTTTTAATTCTAACAATATTTATGTCAGCAAGTTTACTTTCTTTTGCTCAATCAAAGGTGTATGTAACCAGAGATATTTCTTCAGAAGGACTAGTGAAAGCATATCACGCTCTTGGACGTAATGCTGAGGGTCGTATAGCGTTGAAAATCTCTACAGGAGAATCAGAAAAGACTGGATACATTCGTCCAGAGATGATGAAAGGCCTTATAGATGATATTTCTTCCATAAAGGGCAACGATGTAACCATAGTAGAGTGTAACACAGCCTACCCAGGCAACCGCAACAAAAGCAAAAAACATTGGAAAGAGATAGAGAAACGTGGTTTCAAGTCTGTTGCAAAGGTTGACATCATGGATGAAGAAGGTGAGATAGAAATCCCTGTAATAGATTCTACCTGGATAAAATACGACATAGTAGGCTCACACATAAAGAACTACGACTTCATGATTAACCTTGCTCATTTCAAAGGTCATCAGATGGCAGGCATGGGAGGAGTATTGAAAAATTCTTCCATAGGAGTAGCATCAAGCAAAGGTAAAGCTTACATTCACTCTGCTGGCATTACAAAAAATACCACCAAGATGTGGTTTCATACTGGCAATCAAGATGCTTTCATAGAGTCTATGGCTTCTGCTGCACAAGCTGTTCACAACTATTTCAACAATGGCGAGAACATTATCTACATAGCAGTTATGTACAAAATGAGTATAGATTGTGACTGCAACGGCAAACCAGATGCTCCTCTTCTAGAAGACTATGGCATAGTTGCTTCTCTAGATCCTGTAGCTTTGGATCAGGCTTGCTACGACATAGTTACCAAGATTCACAACGACCAACACAACAACAATAAGCCTCTTTTGGAACGCATAGAGAAGAAACATGGCACACATATTATGGAATGGGCTGAAAAGATTGGTCTTGGCTCAAGAAACTACGAACTTGTAAACATAGACTAAGAATAAAACACATCTAAAAACATTTTCATTATGAATTGGATAAAACATACAATACTTGCTGTTGTTTTATTGTTGGGTACAAACGCTTTTGCTCTAAACCCAAACAACGAAAACAGCAACAACGATACTGAAATACAAGACAAAAAAGAGGTTTCTTTTATAGACATCTGTCTTAGCGAGACTTCAAAAAATCCTTATGAAATACTTGACAAGCTTATGTCTCAGCCATCTTGTCGTATGCATGGGCCAGAACATCACGTCTTGGTAGGTGCTGCCTTGCTTACAGCATACAAGAACGCTGGAGGAGAAATAAACCTTAAAGAAGCCTTGGCTACTATGGTAGAACGTGGCGGAGAAGTACCTGGAGGAGCTTGTGGCAAATGGGGCGTATGTGGAGCAGCTGTATCTGCTGGCATATTCATGAGCATAATTACAGACAACTCTCCTTTTGCTACTCAAGCATGGGCTTTAAGTAACCAGATGACTGCACAAGCTTTGGCAGACATTTCCAAATATGGTGGTCCTCGTTGTTGCAAGAGAGATTCTTTCCTTGCCGTACTAAGTGCTATAGACTTTGTAAGACTACATCTTGGCATAGAGATGGAGTCTCCTAAAAACACAACTTGCTCAAGAAGCGAACAAAACCAACAATGTATTGGAAAACAGTGTCCTTTCAACGAAATAAATCAATCAAACAATAATAGAAATATGAAAAGTTTCGGATCAAAACCTTGGATGGTTCCACAACCTGTGCTTATCATAGGCACATATAATGAAAAACAGGAAGCTAACGCTATGAATGCTGCATGGGGTGGCACATGGGACGCTGGCGAGATAATGATAAGCATGGGAAGTCACGCTACTACAGAAAACCTTAAGCTTAACAATGGCGAATTTACTGTAGCTTTTGCAACAAGCGAGACTATGGTTGCTAGCGACTTTGTTGGCATAGTAAGTGCAAAGAACGACCCTAAGAAGATGGAGAAGACAGGCTGGACTGTAGAGAAAGCTCCTAACATCAACGCTCCTCTTTTCAAAGAGTTCCCTATGGTTATGGAATGCAGAATAAAAGAAAAGATAGGCGAAAAAGGCAATAGTGGTTACTATCTTATAGCAGAGGTTGTAAACGTGTTGTGTGATGAAAGATATCTTAACGAACAAGGCAACCCAGACATAGAAAAGATGAACATCATCACTTTCGACCCTTGCAACATGAAATATGTAGAATGTCGGAAATGCTTTCTCTGATGGTAAAAAACTAAAATAAGCATGAATTATTACGGATTTATCACGGCAGTTGCTACATTCTGCATCATAGGTATTTTCCACCCTCTTGTCATAAAGGCAGAATATTGTTTCGGTACTAAATGCTGGTGGGCTTTCCTTCTTACAGGACTTGTATTCATAGGTTTGTCGTTGATAGTTGCGAGTCAAATGCTAAGCATAGTATTGGGTGTTGTAGGCTGTTCTTGTCTTTGGAGTATTCTAGAGATATTCCAGCAGAAAAAGAGAGTAAAACGAGGATGGTTTCCTATGAACCCAAAACGTAAGAAAGATTACGAATAACAAAAAAGAAGGACAGCTTTTTTGCTGTCCTTTTTCTTTTTTCTATATTTTCTTCTATTGATTATCTTTTTCTAAGTATTATCTTCTTAATCTCCAAATCCAAAGCGTCCAATGGATTGCAACGGTTAGCCTGGTCGAAGACTACTTCATTATCCCCTTTCATTAGATGTATCTTACCCATATATGCTGTCTGCATCATATCATCCACACCTGGCAAAACACTTCTCAAACATTCCTTACCTATCTTCAAAAGATATTCTTTAGCATACTGCTGAGGCACATAAACAACGAAAACATCATATTCAGCCATATTGTCCACCTTTACATTCCAAGACATCCAGGAATCTGCCACCACGCTCATATATCCTGTACCGTCTATGGCTGGATGCACAACACCATTATCTTTCTGCAATATCACCTCCCCTTTTTCCTCATATATTGTAACAGGTTTCATCTGCATCATGGATTCATCACTCAACACATTCAAAGTATCTGGATGAGCCTCAAGGAAACTTCCTATACCACTCAATACTTCTTTCTCATAGTCTATCACCTTACCGTTGCCGTCTGGTCCTATATTCAACAGAAATACTCCTCCATGCTTTACCGTACTGGTAAGTCTTGAGAGTTGTCTATCTATCTGCTTGTTGACCTCTGGACGTTCTATCCAACTCTTGTAACCCCATGTGCCATACAAGGAAGCAGGATTATCCCAATAGATATCTCCATAAGCGCCATCGTTACCATTATCTGGCAAAGTCATATAATCTCCCATATTGTTCATAATTCTACCATTGATAAGGCACTTTGGCTGCAATTTCTTCACAACATCTCTAAATCTCTTGCTCTGCTTTGGAGTTATAAGTCCCATATCAAACCACATAGTACATATTTCTCCATAGTTGGTAAGAAGTTCTGTAATCTGCTGTACTATGTATTCTTCTAGCTCTGGAGTAAGCTGTTCCAAAGGAGAATAGACCTGATTGACATACTCCCAGCATTTTGTACTTTCATCAGGAAGAAGACGTGGCAATCCCTTAGGATAATGCCAGTCTGGAAGAGAATAATAGAAACCAAGCTTCATTCCCTGACGTTTACAAGCCTCTGCCAGTTGTGCCACCACGTCCTTGCCGTATGGAGTGTATTTCACTATGTTGTAGTCCGTAGTCTTGGTGTCAAACATACAGAAACCATCGTGATGCTTGGTAGTGAAGACAATATACTTCATACCAGCTTTCTTAGCCAGAGAAACGACCTCATCTGCATCAAAATCCTTAGGGTTAAACTCTCTTGCTACAGCCTCATACTCCGCCACAGGAATACGGGCATGATTCATTATCTGCTCTCCATAGAATGGGACTTTCTCCCCTTTCCACTCTCCCGCCAGCTTGGAATAAACGCCAAAGTGTATGAACATTCCAAAATAATCATGTTTCCACTCCTGCAAAGTTTTCTGCGTAAGTTTCTCATTCAAAGTACTGGTTTTCCTGTCATTTTGTGCTGCAACCATGGAAACCATTCCCAACAGCACCATCATCATCACTATCTTCTTCATATTCTTTTTTTCCAATATTTTTCAACCCCACAAAGATACAACAAATTTTCTAGCCTTGCACATTTGGCAGATATATTGTACTTTTGCAACCCGAAAAAAATTTAAGGTAAACAAAAAAAACAAACCAGAATGAAAAAGATAATACTTTCTTGTCTGGGCATATTGCTAGCAAGCAGTATGAGTGCGCAGACACTTGAGAAGATGCTATGGTTCAACGAGCCAGAGCAATGGCAGATAAAAGACAAATCCCTTATCATCAACACACCTGGCTCTACAGACTATTGGCGTATAGCACACTATGGTTTTACTGTAGATGATGCACCATTCTACTATACTACAGTAGGCGGAGAATTTGAGATGAAGGTGAAAATATCCGGAGAGTACAAGACACGTTTCGACCAGGCAGGTCTTATGGTTCGTCTTGACCACGAAAACTGGATAAAAGCCGGCATAGAGTTCGTTGACGGCAAATACAACCTAAGCACAGTAGTAACACACCACACAAGCGACTGGAGCGTCATAAAGCTGGAACAGGCTGTACCATACATCTGGATAAAAGTTATACGCAGACTAGATGCTATACATGTGCAGTACTCTTTCGATGATGAGACTTACGTAGAGATGCGTCAAGCTTGGTTCCAAGACAACTGTCCTGTGATGGTAGGTATGATGAGTGCTTCCCCAGACGGCGAAGGATTCAAAGCAAAATTTGAGAACTTCCAAGTAAAACACCTTGCAGACCTTAGACGTCTTGAATGGCTTAAGAAAAACAACGAATAATTATATTCAAAAACATAACATACAAGGCTCTTCTTTGGACAAGGAGAGTCTTTTTTTGCGTCAAACAACATAAAAAATAAAGCACAAACAGAACTTTTTCTTACAATTTGAAAGATTTTTGTAACTTTGTACGCATAAAACAAAAAAAAGTGGATAGTACGGATATGAACAAACTTACATCGTTTCTTATTGATGAGCAGCAAGCCTCTCGCAAAGGAGGACTTTATCATAAAACGCAAGTACAGCTTGCCTACAACTCCAACCGTATCGAAGGCTCTAAACTTACCGAAGACCAGACACGTTACATCTTTGAAACACGTACCATAGGCTTCAAAGACCAAGAGGCTGTGCCAGTAGATGACATCATAGAGACCACCAATCATTTCGTTGCTTTCGACTATCTACTAAACACTATCAACGAGCCTCTAACAGAGAAACTTATCAAAGAATTTCATCGCATACTAAAAGCTAGCACATTGGACGCTCAGAAGCAATATTTCAACGTAGGCGAATACAAGAAACTAGCCAACGAGGTAGGCGGTCACGAGACTTGCAAACCCGAAGATGTTGCCCGTGAGATGAGTAATCTGTTTGAGTGGTACAACACACACAAAGAGCACAGCATACACACCTTGGCAGAATATCATTGGCGTTTTGAAAACATACATCCTTTCCAAGATGGTAATGGCCGTGTAGGAAGACTTATCCTCTTCCGTGAATGTCTGCGCAACAGCATAATGCCTTTCGTGATAGACAACCAACACAAGATGTTTTACTACAGAGGACTAGCAGAATTTCCTCAAATCCCAGGATTTCTAATAGACACTATGCAATCAGCCCAAGATACCTATCAGTCTTGGATAAAATACTTCAACGAAGATCTTCTGGAAGGTCTCAAGATAGAATAAACAAAATTACATAAACAACGAATAATTATATTCAAAAACATAACATACAAGGCTCTTCTTTGGACA
>JAGHSX010000160.1 GCA_018065645.1 Candidatus Scybalousia scybalohippi | reverse complement strand
GCACTTTAAGTGCTTTTTTATTTTAGGAGGAACAATGGGAGCAATTAGAGAGTGGCTGATAGACACTTTTGGCAACGAAGTTAAACCTAGTCAAGAGTGGTCGGCACAAATGAAAGCCATATTTGAGCAATACAAAGAACTTAAAGTAAATAACTATGCCTTATCAGTTATCTCTGAGCTTTATGGTTCGTTGTTAAGCCAATGTGATTTTATAACTTACATAAATGGTGAAGTTGTTGAAAAAGACGTTTGGTATAGATTAAATGTTGAACCAAACCCAAATCAATCATCAAGTGAGTTTATGAGGCAACTTGCAAGACAACTTGTTTTCAAAGGTGAAGCCTTAATCATAAAAGTTGATAATGGTGATTTATTTGTTGCTAGTGATTTCCAAAAGAAAAACTATCAATTAAGAGAAACACATTTCACTAATGTGTGGGTTGATTGCTATGGCGATAGCGAAGTACCAGCATATCAATTAACTGGTGATTGGTATGGTGATAAATGTATTTACATTAAATACCAAAACCCAAAAGTGCAAAGTTATTTGCACGATATGGGAAATCTTTACCAAGACTTAATAAAGAATGTTAAAAACGCTGGTTCAAGTGCTATTAAGTATGTTTTGAATGTGGACGCTACCGCACAAAATGGTGTAAACATTGATTTACAAAAAGAACTAACAAAAATACTAAATGATGATTTTGAAGCATTAGCCGATAGCGAAAAGAACGCTATGATACCACTATTAAATGGTTTTAAGTTAGAAGTACTTAACCCATCTAATAACAACGCACAAAATAGTGCAGTTGCTTCAAACAATATAAACAACATTTTTGAAGATGTGCTAGTAAACGTAGGACATATTTACAACGTACCTGCTTCTTTTATGACTGGTAAGTTTGAAAAGAACGATATGGACGAGTTCTTAACATTTGGTTTAGATCCGTTATGTAGTTTAATCGGTGAATGTACAAATCGTAAGTACTACGGAAAGAAACAAATATTAAGCAAAACTTATTGTGTACTTGATACAAAGAAAGTTAAACACTTTGATATTTTGACTGTATCAGACGCAATAAACAAACTAATTTCTTCTGGTGTTTACACTATAAATGAAATTAGAAACATTTTAGGCGAACCACTAATTGATAAAGAAATTGGTGATAAACATTGGATAACAAGAAACTATGCTGTTGTTGGTGATTATATCCAAGAAATGACAAACTTTACTGGAAACGATCCAAAAACACATCAAAATAATCAAAACAATAATGGAGGACAAGATGAAAAATAGTCTTAATTTTAAGTGTGAAGGAAATGCCATAGAAATTAAAATGTATGGTTCTATTGGCGAAAGATGGTGGAAAGATGAAGATGATGACAATATCTATTCACTAAAAGATTTAGATAAAGCGTTAAAAGACCATAAGGACGCAGCAACTATTGATATTTACATCAACTCTACTGGTGGTGATGTATTTGATGGTGTTGCTATGTATAACGTTCTAAAAAGACATAAAGCCTATAAGAGAGTGCATATAGATGGTTTTGCTTGTAGTATCGCAAGTGTAATCGCTATGTGTGGTAATCAAATCATTATGCCAAAGAGTTCAATGCTTATGATACATAACCCATGGACTTACGCTATGGGTAATGCGAAAGAGTTGAGAAAACTTGCTGATGATTTAGACAAGATTAACGAAACAATTAAAAACGCTTATCGTTCAAAAATAAACATAAGTGATGAAGATTTAACAAACTTAATGGACGCTGAAAGTTATTTAAGTGCTGATGAATGTTTAGAAAAAGGTTTCTGTACAAAAGTTATTGATGATAACGAAGATGTAGAACCAAATGTAGAACAAGCATTAGACCAAATGACTTATGTATTCCAAAACAAACTAGATACCTTAAATGCAATTTCAAAGTGCATTAAAGATATAGAGAACGATGTTGAGCCTACTGAAAATGGTGAGGCTGAAACTGGTGAGGCAAAAGCCATTGAACCAGTAGAGGAACAAGTGGAAGAACCAAAAGAGGTTGAAGAAGCTAAACCAGAAGAAGCCATTGAACCAAAAGAAGAAGGCATTGAAAACACAGTTCAAGAACAAGTAGTTCAAGATAAGGAAAACGCATTTATGCGTTTTTTCAATTTAACGGAGGAAAATTAAAATGAACGAAGATGTAAAAGCAAAGATGGTTGCCGATATGAAGGCTGCTGTCAAAGAAGGCAAAGTTGAAGATTTTGCTAATTCAGTAGTTGAAATGAATGATGAAACTATGGAAAAGTTAGAAGCAATCAAAAACCAAATCACTGCTGAAATGGAAGAAATGAAAGCTTCAAACAAAGGCGAAAGAGTTTTATCTGCTGATGAAAAGAAATGGTTAGATTGTGTTATTGAAACTGCAAAGAACTCTACTGATGGTTCTATGGCACCTATTACTGAACAAATGCCAATTACAGTAATGGACGAAATCTTCCAAGAAATTGAAGATACACACGAACTAATTAGAGAATTAAATTTCATCAACACAAAGGGTAAAGTAAGATGGTTCCACAACACTGGCAAATCAGGTGCTGCTGGTTGGGGTTCTTTAACTGCTGCTATTACTGATGAAATCAAATCTGGTTTTGATGTAAAAGAAGTTGGTTTATACAAATTATCAGCATTCTCTTACATCGCAAAAGATTGGTTAGATTTAGGCTATGAATGGCTAATGAGATATTGCGTTAGAGTTTTAGCAGAAGCTATCGCAGAAGCATTAGAGGACGCTATCGTAAATGGTAATGGTTCTTCAAAACCTATCGGTATGATTAAAGATGTTATCGTTGATGACGAAGATCCAACTGACATCACTATTCAAGACAAGACACCTGTTGTTGCAACTGATTTAGGTGCTGGAACATTAGGCGATGTTTTCGCAAAATTAGCTATTGGTAGAAATGGCAAAACAAGAAAAGTTGCTAACGTTATTTGTGTAGTAAACTCACAAGAATACTACAAGAAGATTATTCCAGCAGTAATGTACAGAAACGCATTAGGCGAATACGTACAAAGAACTGCATTACCTATCAAGTTTGTTGTTTCAGAAGCTGTTGCTAACAACAAAGCCGTAGTTGGTATGGGTAAGAAATATGACCTATTACTAGGTTTAGGCGTTGATGGTAAGATGGAATACTCTGATGAGTTCAAATTCCTAGATGATGTTAGAACTATCAAACAAAAAGTTCTTGCTAATGGTTTAGCAAAAGATAACAACTGTTTCGTAGTATTAGATACTACTAACTTAAAGGCTGACTACTTCAACGTAAAAGTAGTTGAAGAAGAAGCTTCTATCTAATTAGGAGGAAATTATGAAAGACTTAACTTCACAAGATTTACAAACTCTATTAGGAAAGATTAAGTCTTTCTTAAACATTAGTTGGCAAGATACAGAAACCGACACAGAAATAACTGACTTTATATATTCAAGTATTAGATTTTTAGACGAAACAGCAGGGGCTGAATTAGATTACTTACTTACACCTAGTACAGAAGTAAAAACAACACAAGCGAATAAATTATTTAATACTATGAGTTATTTAGGTCAAGACCTTCTTAAAAATAGAATATTCTATTTGAGAGAAAAGGCATTAGATGACTTTGAGAGCAACTACCAATCTGAGCTAGTTGCTCTTTTCAATTATGGAAAGATATATAAGAAGGTAAACGAAAATGTTGAACAATAATAAAACATACACAAATAACAATTTGCGTGATGTACAAAAGTGTTTCAACGATGGTGTATGTGAAGTCTTTTCGGCTGATGAAAGAGTTTTAGGAAACTCAAAAGGTAAATTCTACTTTGCAAAAGAAAGTGTTGGTATAGGACATTTTTATCAAGCATATAACAATAACATTTCAATAGATCGTGCTATTTCAATTCCAATGAATGATATTACTATTGATAGTCAAGATGTAGTCTTGTTAGATAATATCTGGTACAAGATAGCACGTATTCAATATAAGGACAACAAGAAACCTAAACATTGGGTTTTGAGTTTACAAAAGAGTTCGTTTGCTTATAAGGTGGTGAACAATGATTAAGACAAGACAAGAATTAGAAGCTTTACTTAACACATTAAATATCCAAGTGTTTTATAATCATACAACTCAAAAAGTTCAAGTAAGCACACCTTATATTGTTTATATTGATACTGGTACAAATAATATGTTTGCTGATAATGAAACTTATGGTGAAATAACAAGTTATTCAATCATAGTTCTAAATAATGTAAGAGATGAACAAGTTGAAAATAGTTTGAAAACTTTATTAACTGAAAACAACATTCCTTACGATATATCTGACATTCGTTGGAACGAAGATATTATGATTTGGACTACACAATTTGATATAACACTATGAAAACTGATATTTCAAAATTAGATGAAGTATTAAAAAAAGAGTTAGATGAATGGTCTATTCAAACAACCATAAAATTATCTGACGCTGTACTTGACACAACTATTGAAGCAAGTAAAGAAATAAAAAAACTAACACCAAGAGGTGCTAAACGTAGAGATGGAAAAGATTATAGAGATTGTTTTGTAATCAAACCTAATCGTTCTAAAAGTAAAAACTTACTTGAACGAACATTATTTAATGAGCAATACCAACTATCTCATTTACTTGAAGATGGACATAAAGTTTATACAAGAAATGGAAAGAAAACTGATCCTAACGCTGTTAAAGTTGGTCCATTAGATATTAAAAAGCGTAGTGCTAAAAATGGTGGGACATACGCAGTGTTTAGTGATAGTAAACATACTGCTAAATATTCAAATTGGTATCATACTAGGAAACTTGCAGAAGAACACCTAGTTAAAGATATAAAAGACAAACTATCACAACAGTAGCCGAAAGGCTATTTTTTTTACGGAGGAAAATATGGCAAAAGTAAAATTTGGTTTATCAAATGTGCATATTGCTGCAAGAACTGAAACTGATGGCAACGTATCATACGCTACACCAGTTGCGTTAAAAGGTGCTGTAAACCTTTCCTTAACTAGAAACTCTGAAAAATCAACTTTTAGAGCTGACAATGTAGATTACTTTACAAAGTATATTTCTAGTTCAAGAGAAGGAACATTTGAAGTTGCTGAAATTCCTGATTGGTTCAAGACTGCTTATTTAGGTTATAAGGCTGATATTGATAATTTCCTAGTTGAAACAAATGCTGATGGTGGTGCTTTCGCATTACTATTCCAAGTTGAAACTGATACAGAAGCAAGAAAATATGTAATTTATAACTGTAAAGCAGCACAAACTGATGAAGAACATAAGACAACTGAACAAAATGATTTAGGCGTTCAAACATCAACATTAAATCTTTCTATGGAAGGTGAACAAGTTGGTGATTTCGTATGCTACGCAAAAGAAGTTGCTGATTTCACATCAGTATCACTTCCACAATTCCCAACTTCAAATTAAGAGGTAAATAAATGAAAATCAACGAAAAAGAATACAAACTAGAATTAACAGGCTACACACTTGTAGTCTATAAACAAGAATTTCATAGGGACTTATTCAATGCTATTGCTGAATTAGATAATAACATTGATGTAGTTGCAATTATGGAAATAGCATGGGCTTTCATAAAGAGTTCAAACAATGACGTTCCTAGCTTTAATGAATTTGCTAAATCAATTAAAGATATTACAAGTTTCTTATCAAAAGAAACTATTGAAGAAATGACAAACGCAATTAGAGCTAAAAGAACTATTGAACCAAAAAAAGCGTAAGCCCTAGTGGTGATGATAAGCCACTAACAATGGAATATCTATTAACATCGTGCCTATCTATTGGACTTTCTTATTCTGACTTTAAGGAACTTCAAGTAGGCACGATTTTAGATATTTTGACCGAAAGGGCAAATCAATTATCAAACAATAAAGATGAAAATAAAAACTCTGATGTTAGAAACGCAACAAGCAACGATAACATATTGAGTTTCTTTTAATATAGGAGGGTTGTATGGCAGAAAAACTAAAAGGAATTAGTTTAAGTATCGGACTTGAAACAAGTGATTTCAAATTAGGACTTACTGAAATAAAAAGACAAATAACCCTAGCAACTGACGCAGTAAAGTTTTGGAAACAACAATTAAAAATAGATCCAAGCAATACTGTATATTTACAAAACTTTAATAGAGCATTAGAAGAATTAACAGATATTTCACAAGAAGCAAAAGATAAAGTTAAACAAGTATTTGACGAGTTTACACAAGCTGGTGCTAGTCCTTCTGATGAAAGAGTTAAGAGCACAGTAAGAGAACTTAACTCATTAGATAACACATTAAATAAAGCAATTCCAAATTATAGAGAGTTTGCTAACACTATACAAAATGGTAATGGTGATTTAGAAGAAGCAAGTAATAATTTAGAGCAAACTGGTGATAGTGCTTCAAGATTAGGCGACATCATTAAAGGAAATTTAATCTCTGACGCTATTAAGTATGGCATTAAAGAATTAGTCAATTTAACAAAAGAGTTGGCTGGTGCTTATTTAGACGTAATGAAAAATGGTATTGAATACAATGCCAATATGGAAAAGTCATCGGTTTCATTACACGCTATTGGTGAAGCCAATGGTGAAACGAAAGAAAGCATTGACAAACTAATAGGCTCAATGAAAGAACTAGGTGCTAAATCTAGTTTTGGTGTTGATACTTTACTAGAAGTTTCACAACAACTTATGGCTTCTGGTGTAAGTGCCGAAGAAACTGGTAAAGACATTACTAACCTAGCAAAAATATTAGCGTACGCTGGTAAGAGTGGTGATGAGCTAAAACGTATGGCTCAAAACTTGAACCAAATTAAAAACGCTGGTAAAGCTATGGCTGTGGACTTAAAGCAATTTGCTTACTCAGGTGTACCTGTGTACAAGTTGTTAGCAGATTATAGTGATGAATTTAAGAATATAACAAAAGACACTGTTATAACTTATGACGATCTAGTTGCTGCGTTTAGTGTTGCAAGTGAAGAAGGTTCACAATATTTCAATGCCATTGAAATACAAGCACAAACATACGCAGGTCAATTACAAATATTAAAAAATAATTGGGATATATTAACTGGTTTAATTGCCGAGGACGCTACACAAGCATTGGCTAACCATCTTTTACCAGCAGCAAATGAAGCTCTTGAAGCCATGCAAAAAGGCTTTCAAGAAGGTGGCTGGGTTGGAATGCTTGAAGGTTTAGTTGATAGTGTCGATACATTTGCAGATGATTTAGCAAAAGCATATCCAGAATTAGAGCCAATTATTACAACATTAAAAGATTTTGTACAAAATAATAAAGAACCAATAGAAAACTTTTTAACAAATATATCAGATTTTGTAAAGAGCGAAGAATTTGCGACATTGGTTGAATGTGTTTCCAATATACTAACTGATGTAATTGGAATAGTAGATGAAGTCATAGAATTTATGAATAATAGTGGAATGCTTAAAGCAACGTTAGATGTAATCAACGGCGTTTTGAGTGCAATACATTTTGTTTTAAGTGGAATTAAGAGTTTAATTCAATGGATCAATGACAATGGTGGTTATGATCTAGCAAACGAAGCAAGACAATACAATATTGAAAACTATGGACCAAGCCCATTCACTGGTGGTTTCGTTCATAGCGGTGGCTTTGGTGCATTACAAAGTGGTGGCTATGGCAACATCACCCTAAACGCTTCCTTTGTAGCCAATGGCAACCTAGATGAAAGCCAAGCAAAGCGTTTTGCTAGTTTAATGGTTGCTCAAATCAATGAAGAATTAGGAAATCAATTATAGGGGGTAAATATGAATGTAAGACAATTATGGCTTATCAACTCAAAAGGCGATAAGTATGACTTAAATAGCAAACAACACTTCCTATATGACCCAAATGGACTAGGCTTTCAAAAAGGCTATTCTAATCAACGAATAGGCAACTCTGAAAGAATAACTGATGAATTTTTCCAAATGGTAGATGTAAATGGTGAAATGCTATTCATTGGTGCTAACAATGAATTTAATTACCAATACTATGATGAATTTATTGATTTCATTAAGTTCAAGCCATTACAACTACACTACAAAACACCAAATAAAGTTTATGGTTATTACTCTGATGTAGTAATCACATCTATACAAAAAGGTGAAACAAGCGTAGATGGAATATTACATTGTCCTATCGTTTTCCATCGTTCAACTCAATGGAAGAACGATGAAACAACAAAATTAGTATTCACAAATCAAATTGAAACAGGTGGCAAATTCTATGATTACACATACGATTACCACTATGCAGGAAATTCGTTAAGTGATATGCAACCTATCGTGAACAATGGTACGGAAGATTGCCCAATGGTATTTGAAATCGTATGTAATGATGGTGATACAGTAGTAAACCCATTATTCACTTTATTCCAAAACGATGTGCCTTATGCCAAGATTAAACTTACAGGCACATTTTCTTATGTGCGAATAAATAGTGATGAACTAAACGAAAGCATTTATTTGGAAGATGAAGATGGAACACCTATCGCAAACCCTATGAACACACAAGACTTTGCTTCATTTGATGGTGAAACCTACTTTACTTTTATCAAGTTAAAGACAGGTGAAAATACTGGTGTGTTTACTTGTGGAAACATTGATACATTTGATGGTGTTATTAAGTTATCTTATGAAGAAAAGAGGGCAAGTGTTTAATGGAACTTATCATTAGAACAATACCGACAAACGCTGGTATAATTTCTCAAAGTTCTACTAATCTATTTCCTTTAATAACACAAGACAATGATTTTATAATCACCCAAGATGGTGATAAGATTTTAGTTTTTGATAAATACTTTGAATATACTTTACATCAAACTGAACACGATGATAGATACGAATTTGATGGTTGGTATATCAATGATGTTAGAGTATCAACTGCCGATGATTATACTATCTACCTAGACCATAATGTTTTAATAGAAGCTCGTTATAATCAAACTAAATTTGATATCGGTATTACTGCTAATATTATCGGAACTACCCCATATCAAAGTGCAAAACAAGTTGATTTAGGCGATAGTGTTGAGATAAGGGCAAGAGAAGTTAAGGAATATAAATTTATTGGTTGGAGTGATGGGGTAAAGGATAACCCACGTACTCTTACACCAACAACGGATATTTATTTAACTGCTCAATATCAAAAAGAAATAGTAAACGAAGCCTACTATCAATATCGTGGTTTTATCAAAGACCAACTAGATATGAACGCTAAACCAAAAGCATTTGTATTAGTTAAGAGTGATAAAGACAAAGAAGATTTATTAACAAAAGCCACATCTACAATAGAGGTTCAACAAATGCCTACTAATGTAAATGAAGGTGATGTATTAGTTTTATATACACCAAAAGGGACTCGTTATTATCAGGGTGTTATTTCAAAAATCTCTGATACTAAAATAACTTGCACACAAATGCAATCGTTCTTTAAGGGAATATTTAACAAATCATTTATCAATTCATTAAGTGGTGAAACTTACATTGAGAGTGAAATAAAGGCTGTTATAGACCATTTTATAAGTGGTGAGTATTATGGAACAACTTACGAAGATACACTTATTAACACTCGTTTAAGTGGTTTTACAACTCAATTTGTAGGTAGTCAATTAGCACATCTTCCTACTGATAAAGATGATGAAGGCAACGATAAAAACACATCATACGATATGGAACAATTTATGTATGATATGTATAACGATTATGGTGTGGTATTTGAGTTTGTTGTGAACTTTGAAGGTGCGAACTACTTAAAGATTTTCACACCTACTTACACACAACTAACAATAGGTAATAATCAAAATGCGATTACTAATTTAAGCCCTATCACAACGATAGAACAAACAAATAAACTAATCATTTTCAACCAAGATGGAACTTATAGAACTACATTTGTAGTAAGAAAAGATGGTGAAATCGTTGAAGAACCTACTAGCATAGCAAATAGATTTGAGATTACTAATACGAAAATCGTTAAGAGCGATGATGATAGCGAGGTGCTAAAAAAGGCAAACCTAAATACAAAACCTTATAACCATAAATTGACATTCTCGTTATTAACTGAAAACAATTTATATGATTGGCAAGAACTTAAATTAGGTATGCCTTTACACATATTCATTGATGGCACATTCTTTGATAGCGTACTGACCGCAAGAGAAATTGTCCACAATGAAAATCAAAACATTAAGCAAATCAATTACACAGCAGGTTTTATTAGAAATAACATCACTGAAATTTTGAACAATAAATTTGGAAGGGGGAACTAATTTATATGCTACCTGAAACGCAGTGGCGACAATTCGGCTACCCTAGACCAAATGGGGAAGCCGATA
The DNA here is from genome assembly GCA_018065645.1 of Candidatus Scybalousia scybalohippi. GTDB lineage: Bacteria > Bacteroidota > Bacteroidia > Bacteroidales > P3 > Scybalousia_A > Scybalousia_A scybalohippi. The sequence goes on along the minus strand of JAGHSX010000160.1, from coordinate 6,270 downwards.
TAGAAGGTATTGTGATTCACAATACAGGTTCACTACTAACTGCTAGTGAACTTTTTAATTGGTTAAAAGATGAATGTAAGACATCACAGGGAACAACTTACATCGTTGATAAAGATGAAATTATCCAAGTAGTGCCTGATACATTCGCAGTTTATAGTTGTGGCAAAGGTGATGACTATTCAACCAAACATTTAATAGCCATTGAGATTTGCGACAACATAAACAACGAAGATTATTTATTAGGACAAGATAGGGCAATAGAACTAATCAAATCGTTAATGGAAAAATATAACATTCCAAGAAGCCAAATATTTTTTCATTTAGATTTTGACAACAAAACTCGTTGTCCTCATACAATTTTAGATTTGTATGGAACTAAAAAGAATTTTTTAGACAATTTTATAAATTAAGAAAGGAAAATAATTTATGCCAAATATTAGCAGAGGAACAGCACAATGCTCTTACGATAAGGGCGATACTTATGGAAATGTTGCACCATCTTATGATGTTGCGATTGCCAATGTGCCTTATAGCGATGGTATTACAGGTGCAGGTGATAAGTTTGAAGTAGAATACACATCTAGTTCATTACTTATTTCATTTAGTGCAGGAAGTATCGCAAAAGTAGGTGGTGCTTTTTGGGTATTAAAGAGTGGTGCTTCAATTACATTACAGGGCAACCAAGAACAATATGTTTGCTTAACTATTGATAAAGGGCAACAAGATGGCTCAAAAGCTGACATCACATTAAAAACACAATCACAAATTCAAAAAGGCATTTTATATGGTAGTGGTAGTATAAGAGATTTACCAATTTACAAAATTACTACTAATGCTAGTGGTGTTGCTTCTATCGTAGATTTAAGAAAGATTACGAAAGAAAACTACTTGCTAACTGAAACCGAAATGGAAAGCACAACTCCTGATAGTGAAACAAGATACGAAGTAAGGGAAGATTAACTATGATTAACATAGGAACAAAAGAAATAACACAAATTCAAAAAGGGGTTAAAGAATTTCAGTTAGTTTCAAAAGGTGATAAAGAGATTTGGGGTGGTTCTAAAATCGTAGATTTAGGAACTGCACAAAGTTTTAACATCGCCCAAATCTTACAAAACAAAGGCTTGTTAAATAAAATCAAACTTAATGAATTAACAATAGATAATTTCTTTTACATTACTGCTAATGGTATATCAGCGTCAGTAAGATTAGGTGATGATTATTGGGCGCCGACAGGCTTTTGGGGTTGGGGTGGTGGTGTTGATAAATCATATTCAAACAACACTTTAACTTTCCGTTCTCACGCACAAGCGAACGATAGAACAATGGGAACTACAAGCGATAGATATTCAAATGTTCACGCTTATTTAATCACTAGACCTGATAAACTTATTCATCTAGGTAGCGCAAAAACATTTGATGTATCAAACATTAGCGGTTTTGAAAACTTTACTATTGATAATTTTGTTGTTAAGACTAGCCCATTTATTTATAGGTTTGGTGGTTCGTATGTTGCTGGTGGAACTGCTAGTGGTAGTTTTTCATTTTCAAAAACTTACAATAAGCAAACAGGAATACTAACAATAACATCTAGTGCGCCACCTGAATTAACATTTGATGTTTATTTAGTTAAGAAATTAAAACTTTTATAGAAAGGAACAACTATGATAAGAGGCGATACAAAACAATTAAAGTTTAAGATTAAAAAAGGTGAAACCTATATCGTTGGCTCTGATTACGATGAAGTAGAAGTTCAATTCAACCAACAAAGTTTTTATCAATCAATTAAAAAATTATTATCCAAAGGCGAAGTAGAGTGGGTAGAAGGTGATGAGAATTATTTTGTATGCTTCTTATCACAAGAAGATACATTCGCATTGAACGAAGGCAAAGTTCAAATGCAAGTAAGACTTTATGTTGCTGATGATTGTAAAGGCACTCTAATTCAAGACATAGAGTTAGGAAAAGTATTAAGTAATGAGGTGCTTGGCTAATGGAAGATATTTTGGAATTAGAATTAGAACAAGATGATGAAATACTTGAATTAAATATAAACGATGAATTGCCAAATGTCGTAAAGTTTTCTAATTTAAGTGGAAACCCAAGAGATAATCTAAAATTAGCAAATGAATTAGACTTAACTAAAACAAATGCGGTGCAAGAAAGTAAACAATGGGTAAACTCACAAAACTATCAAAACGAAAATCAAGTTGATAGTAAAATCGCAAATGCTAAATCTCAAATAGATGGCGAATTGGAAAACAAAGTTGATAAAGTTGAAGGTATGGGCTTATCTCAAAACTCATTTACAAATGCTAACAAGCAAAAGTTAGATGGTTTGCACAATTACGATGATACGGAAGTAATGAGGCTTATTGGTAATTTACAAACTGCGATAAATAATATAAACACTCTATTAGGAAATGTACCTGATGGATATAGTTTCTTAATTGTAAAGAAAGGACAATAAATTATGCCAAATGTAAAAATAAGTGAACTAGAAGAAAAACAAGACATTACTAACAATGACTATTTAATTGTTGATGATGGCACAGACACAAAGAAGATTAAGGGTAATAAGTTTGCTAACCAAAGTACAACTTATACAAAAACCGAAGTCAATACATTACTAGACAAGAAAGCCGAAAAGACTGCTCTAAATGAAACTGATAGAAGATTACAAAATCTTTATGAAATCACACAGGGCAAAGATTGGAACTTTGAAACTGAAAACATAGATGAAAACTTACACATCATTCCTAGTGGTGTTAAGGCAGGAAACATAGATAAGATTTATGGCAATACTATGGCAATAAATCAGTTAGTAAGTTATATTAGTCATACATCAGCTAAATATGGTATTACAATAAATACAAACGCATTATTAAACTATATAAATTGTAGTGGAATAATGGAGGACTATGGTAGTGGGGATAAAAACTTTTATGGTTATGTCAATTCTCAACAATGGAAAGAAAATCATAAATATTTTATATCTGCTAGTGATGATTTATTTGTGTTGTATTGCTATGGTGTTGCAACATCACCCACAAATACACAAAAATATATATTAACAGCAACATCAAATGGAAATGAAAATATTTTGATAAGAATAAATGAAAATAAATGGCAAGTAGGTCAAAGCATCAATAAAAACATTTATTATAATGTTATTGACCTAACAGCCATAGAAAACTCATTAGGTATAACATTCTCTACTATCCAAGATGTAGAAGCCTACCTAACAAAACTATATGGCTATATCCCTTCATATATTCCTTATCAAGAAAATACTTTATTAGATTTTAATGCTGAGGAAATAGAGGTTAAAGGAAGAAACTTATTTGATAAAAGCAATATCACAAGTGGTTATAGATTAAATGAACAAACAGGCGGACTATATGCCAACGCATCATATTTTGTAAGTGATTATATGGAAGTAAAACCAAATCTACAATACTATGAAAAAAGTATTAACCCATATTACACTTGTGGATATGACAAAGATAAAAACTTTGTATCGGCTATGCAAAATGCCGTTTTAATTACAATTCCATCAAATGTTTATTACATAAGAGTATGTGCGCCATTAACTAATTTAGATATTTGTTGTTTCAATATACACGATAGTCAAGACAATACATACACACCTTATGTAGAACCACAATCTATCCCTATCCCTTCCTCAGTCTTACCATTAAGACAAGCAGGGAATGTAAGAGATGAAATAGTTGATGGAAAGAAGATACAAAGAGTAGGGGTTGTTGATTTAGGAACACTAACATACGCAAGACAAGAAACAAGCGGAGTATATAGATTTGTAGCGATAGTAAATGGAATGGCAATACCATCTAGCAGTGATGATAGAAATAAAGGAATACTATGTTCTATCTACTATCCATCATCAAATACATCTTTTGGTGCTATGAGTGATAAAGCAATGTTAAGAAATAATGGCAGTATAGCAATTCGTGATGATAGTTATACTAATATAACTGATTTCAAAACTGCTATGAATGGTGTAATGCTTTATTATGAACTAGCTACACCAATAGAAACAACTATTGATACACCTGATACATTCAAAGAATACAATATGGAAGGCAATGGCACACTAGAAGGAATTAGTGATGTTCCATCATCAAACACAAAGTATGACATTGAATATATCGTTAAACTAGATGAAAGTGTAGGTGCATAATATGAACGATAAACAAAGAAAACTTGCCGAGAAGGTCGGTGCATTAGATGGTTTATACTCTGATAGAATTGTGGAACTTATTAGATTAAAATATTCAATCAATGCTGAGTTAGCAATTCAAAGACAAAGAGAAACAAAAGTAGAAGATTTTGAAGAATATAATGCTTATGTAGAAGAATGTAAAGTTAAAGCATATAAAGAAATCTATGGAGAGAATAAGGCTAGATAATTCTAGCCTTTTCTAACGAAAGGGAAAATTATGAACAATATTTTAGATGTATTAAATAATCAATTACCATTTGTTTATGCTTTGGTAATTGGTGTAGTTGCACACACATTAGGTGGTGGCATTAAACACAAAAAAGATTTTAATTGGAAAAAACTTTTAGATGGCACTATTGATTTAACAATGATACTTGCAACTATCTTATTAGTAATCGTAGGCATTTATTGTTATGAGCCTTTAATCAAAAAGTTTGCCGAAGAAATGGAAACATTAAAGGTAGCAATTTGTATTGGTGTCTATGCTAAATCAATTATTCTAGTTAAAGAATATTTTGATGTTAAAGATGAAGATATGAAAGAAGCTGAAAAATATATTGATACAAGAAACTATGGGGAAGAATAATATGACAGGACTAGATTTTACACCAAATGGAAAATATTGGTATTTAGTAAACCAAGTAATGCAAAAATTCTTTTCAAAGGAAGAATATAGAGTAGAGTATGTTTTAGCAAATTGCACTATCCTATGTTATGTAATGGCACTTGTAAATAATCTTCCTGCACCTACTAGCACAATTCCAAGTGCTAGGAACTTTCACACGAAAGTTGCTAATGGTTGGAAGGCTATACCTTATCAAGAAGGAATGAAACTAAAAGCCAATGACATCATAGAGTGGGGTTGTAATCACGTTGCTTATGCAATATCTGATGGAACAAACCCACAAGTAGTCGCAAGTTGGTGGACTAATTATGATGGAACAAGTAAAGGCGATAGAAATATGGCACTTACTAAAACGATGGAAGATACTGCAAACTATCTTTACAACAAATACCCTTATAGGTATTACCATCAAACTGATTTTCAAGATGAACAAAAAAGAGGTGGGGGAAAGACAAACCCTACTTTTATTTTGAGATTAGAGAAAAAAGATGATGATGTGTTAAGCAAGATTAAAAAGTTAGCACAACAAATCATAGATTTATGTTAAAGGATAATTAAATGAAAGTAATTAAAACCATACTACAAGCAATAAACAATGAAGTTGAAATATATGGAATGGGTGATTTGCATATAGGTTCAGCAAATTGCAATTTACAACTTATCCAAGACTTAATAAACTACATACTTAAAAAGAAAAATAGGTATGTGGTTTTTGGTGGGGATATGTTAGATTGCACATACGTTGATAGTAAAGGTAATGTTTACGAAAACGAAATGCAACCACAAGAAGCGTTAGCGTATGCAGTTAAACTTTTAATGCCATTAGTTAAAGCTGGTAGAGTGCTGTGTAGTTGTGGTGGAAATCACGATGATGATAGAAGTATGCGATTGATAGGTGTATCGTTAGCACAACAATTAGCAGTATTATTGGGAATAGGCGAGTTATATTCAAGTGATAGTATTATGCTACTTGCAAAAGTAGGTAAGGGCATTAAAGGTAAAAACGATAGAAGTGCTTATTATCGTATTTACATAAGCCACGGAAACAATGGTGGTGGTGGAACAATGGGAAGCCGAGCAAACGCTTTGGAAAAAATGGCTTTGATTGTGCCAATGGCTGATGTGTATATTCACTATCACACTCATTCACCAATGGTATTCAAAGACCAATGTGTAGAAATAGATGAAGCACATTCAATATGCAAATGGCACGAAAGACTATTTGTAAACTTTAATGCTTTTTTGAATTACTTTAATTCATATGCAGAAAAGAAATTATTGAAACCACAATCTCAAAGCATACCTGTAATAAGGTTGAAATCAGTAAGAGAGTTTAACGGAAAAATAGATAGAATATACAAGAATATGACTTGTGAATTATAGAGAGGATATGATATGGAAA
>JAGHSX010000151.1 GCA_018065645.1 Candidatus Scybalousia scybalohippi | reverse complement strand
GTATTACTATTTTATTGATGACATTTTTTCCTATTTTTTCATTGATTTTGTCTTTCAATGCGGTATTTACCATAAGCAATTCAGCTTTAACAGCAGGGGATGTAACTTCTACGTATAAGTCTCCTTTTTTGCAGTAAACTCTTTTTGTAAATTGTGTTATGATATTGCCAGTTAATTCTCTCCAGATTTCTATGATTTCTTTCTCATGAGGGTTGTAATCTATATGACAACGGGTGAAGAATGTGTCAAGAAAATCTTTTAAAGACATTTCACTTGCTTCGGATTTTCCTCTAAACACCCTTTCTATGTAATAATATTTATTAAAACCAGCCATGGATTTATAGTTTTACTATTGTTGTGAAATCTTTCTTGTCTTCAGGGATTATTTCTTCAACCCTGGATAGATGAGTATCTGTAAGGAATATCTGGCCAAAATCCTCTTGTGTTACCAAAGAAAGGATTTTCTCCACTCTTGAAAAGTCAAATTTGTCAAAAATATCATCTAATAATAATATAGGAGTAGTCCCTTTGTGTTTTTTGATATAGTCGTATTGAGCAAGTTTTAAAGCAAGAACGAAAGTCTTCTGTTGTCCTTGAGAACCTGCAAATTGAACGTTATGATTGTCTAGATAAAAAACTATGTCGTCTTTGTGTATGCCAGAAGTTGTATGTCCTATGTATTTTTCTTTCTCATAGTTTGTATGAAGTAAGTCCAAAAGTCTGCCTTCGTAGGTCTTGTATTCCAATCCTGCTTCTTCACGGTTGGAAGAAACATAGTTGTAATAGTATTGGAATGGTTCCTTAAACTCTAGGAAGAAGGCCTTTCTTTTTTCTTGAATAACAGAAGCGTAATAATCTAGTTTCTCATTCCAGATGTCCAATTGAATAGAATCAAAGACACCTGTTTGTTGCATATATTTTAGGAGTTTGTTTCTTTGCTCAAGTGAACGGTTGTAGTTGATAAGATTGTCAAGATATACTGGGTCTGTTTGAGAAAGAATCATATCTATGAATTTTCTTCTTACTTCGCTGTGTCCTGTGATATAGATGTGGTCATTTGGAGAAACCATTACGCAAGGCACTTTTCCTATGTGCTCAGAAAGTTTCTTGTAAACGATTTTTCCGTGTTTGAAAATCTTTTTCTGTTCCTTCTTTTGAGAGCAAGAGAAGACTTCGTTAGTGCCGTCTTGCAAAGTGTATGTGCCAAAGACAGAGAAGAATTCCTCTCCGTATTTCATAGTGTTGAGGTCGTTGCTGGCATTGAAAGACTTGCAGAAAGAAAGATAATAGATAGCATCAAGAATATTGGTCTTGCCAACACCGTTGTTGCCAACTATACAATTTATCTGTGTAAAATCTTGTTCTAAAGAGGAAATATTCTTGAAATTATTGATTTTCAAATTTCTTATATACATAGTCTTCAACTTTTTCCATTAACCACATAGGTGTTGAGGTCGCACCGCTTATGCCTATGTTGTCATACTTTAACACTTGTTCAATATCAATATCTTCTACGTCGGAAATGAAGAATGTGTTTTTATTTTGCTGTTTGCAAAGTTCAAACAAATACATTCCATTGGAAGAATTCTTGCCAGAAACAAACAATACACAATCCACACTTTTTGCAAAATCTCCTATGCTTTTTGCTCTAAGAGAAACTTTCTTGCAAATGCTATCAGTAACAAAAACTTCTTTTGTCAGGTGTCTTGCTTTTATTTTTTCTATTATGTTTTCGTAATCTTCTCTATTTTTTGTTGTCTGTGAATAGATATGCAAGGGTTTTGAAAAATCTATCTTATCCAAGTCTTCTTCATTGGAAATAACTATTGCTTTGTTTTGTGTCTGGCCTACAAGACCTACAACTTCTGCATGTCCTTTCTTTCCAAATATTATTACCTGTCCACCTATAGCCTGCATTTTTTCATAACCCATACGGACATCCTTCTGTAACTTCAAAACCATAGGGCATGTTGCATCAACTATCTCTATGTTGTTTTGTTTTGCAATCTGGTATGTAGAAGGAGGCTCTCCGTGAGCACGAATCATAACTTTGCAGTCATTCATTTTGGAAAAAGTCTCGTTGTCTATGGTTTTCAATCCCATAGCTTTCAATCGCTCTACCTCCATATTGTTATGGACAATATCTCCAAGACAATACAAAGTGCCATCTTTTTTTAATTCCTGTTCCAATGCCTTTATGGCAGAAACAACTCCAAAACAAAATCCTGCTTGTGTATCTATTCGTATGTTCATAATCTGCAAAGATAGCACATTTCCCTCAAAGGAGAAAAATAAAAATACAGAAAGACACTTTTTGTCTTTTGCTTTTTGTGAGTTGAAAAAAAATACTTAAATTTGCAACTTTGATTTAAATTCTAGGAAATATGAATATAAATATAAACTCAGAAATTGGTCGTTTGGAAGGAGTGATACTGCATACTCCAGGTCCAGAAATAGAGCAGATGACTCCAGAAACTACTCATCATGCGTTGTACAGTGATTTGTTGAATCTCAATATTGCGCAGAAGGAGTATTCATACTTTGAGGGAGTATTGTCTTCATGGTGTAAGACATATCAGGTTAAGGATTTGCTTGCACAGGTTCTGGAAGATGAAACTGCAAGAACTGAACTTTTGAATGAAATACTAAAGAGAGAATCTAAAGAATTTCTATATATGGAATTGGTTTCTCTTCCTTCAAAAGAATTGTCAAAATATTTGATAGAAGGATATCCATACAAGGAAGGCGTTCATCCACAACAATACAAGGAAGGTCGTTATGTTATGGACCCATTGTATAACTTGTTCTTCACTCGTGACGCTTCTTCTTCTGTTTATTCTCAGGTGCTTATCCATGCTATGAGAACCACAGTAAGAGACAGAGAAAGTTTCATAATGGAAAGTATATTCAAAAATATTTTCCATGTAGAAATAATCAATCCTAAACTTGTTTCAAATGAAACCAGTACAGAAGGCGGAGACTGCTTGATAGCTAATTCTGATACTTTGTTCATAGGTAATGGTTTGAGAACAAACAAAAAAGGTATAGAGTTTCTTGCTAGTTACTATTCTGCAAGAAAACCAAAACAAAGAATACTTGTACAAGAATTGCCTCAAACACTTGATTCTTACATACATCTTGATATGGTATTTAATTTCTTGAGTAAGTCTGAGTGTATAGCATTCTCTCCATTGATTTGTTCCAACAATACTGGTTTCCACACTACAATCATAGACATAGATAATGGAAAGATAACATATACAGAAAAGCCAAACTTTATGGAAGCAACAAAAGCTCTTGGCTTTGATTTGAAACCTATTATCTGTGGAGGTAGTGATGAGTGGATGCAAAAGAGAGAACAATGGCATTCTGGAGCTAACTTCTTCTGTATGGGTGAAGGTAAAATCATAGGTTACGCAAGAAATACTCACACTATAGAAGAGTTGAACAAGAATGGTTTTGATGTAATCAAGGCAGAAGATGTTATCTCAGGAAAAGAAGACTTGAAGAAACACAATAAGTTTGTCGTAACAGTAGAGGCTAGTGAATTGCCAAGAGGATGTGGTGGCGCTCGTTGTATGACAATGCCTATAGTCCGTCAAAATGTTGAATGGTAAAAAGTAATAACAAATAAAACAATGAAGAATTATAAATTTTTAAACAACTGCATAGGTTGGCTATTGTTTGTTGTAGCAAGCATAGTCTATCTTATGACAGCAGAACCCACAGCTTCATGGTGGGATTGTGGCGAGTACATAGCTACTACAGCCAAATTACAGGTGGGACACCCTCCTGGCGCACCAACATTCCAAATTATTGGTAGATTATTCTCTTTTCTAGCAGGTGGAGACTCTAGCAAGATTGCCTATATGGTTAATGCTATGAGTGCTTTGTCTAGTGCTTTCACTATATTGTTCTTGTTCTGGTCTATCACTATGATAGCAAAGAAATTGGTGAAGAATGTAGAGGATATGACAATGGGACAGATGATAGCTATCTTTGGTAGTGGTATCGTCGGCGCTTTAGCTTATACTTTCTCAGATACATTCTGGTATTCTGCAGTAGAAGGTGAAGTATATGCGATGTCTTCATGTTTTACAGCTATAGTATTTTGGGCTATACTTAAATGGGATGAACAAGCAGATGATATTCATAGCATAAGATGGATAGTACTTATAGCTTTCCTTATAGGTGTAGCTATAGGTGTTCACTTGTTGAATATATTAACTATTCCTGCTATTACATACATAGTATACTATAGAAAAACTGAAAAGGTAACTCCAAAAGGATTTATTCTTGCAGGTCTTTTGTCAATAGCATTGGTAGCATTGGTAATGTATCTTATAATTCCTGAGATAGTAAACCTTGCTTCATACTTTGAAGTATTCTTTGTAAATGGAATAGGACTTCCTTTCAATTCAGGAACTATCATTTATTTCTTGCTATTGTTTGGTTTGATTATCTTTGGATTGCGTTGGACAAGAAAGAAAATGAAACCTATAGCAAATACAGCTATACTTTCTTTCTTAGTACTTGTTTTGGGTTATTCAACATTTGCAACTCTTATAATAAGAGCAAATGCCAACACACCTATAAACGAAAATGCACCAAAAGATGCTGTATCCCTTTTGACTTATCTTAACAGAGAGCAATATGGATACACTCCATTGTTATATGGTCCATACTTTACAGCAGATGTAAAGAGAGACAACATGGGCGCTCCTGTATATAAGAGCAGTACAAAATATGTAAGAGACAACGAAACAAAAGAATACAAGAAAATAGTTAGAAATTCTAATCCTGTATGGGATGAATCTGGCTGTACAGTATTTCCTCGTATGTACTCTACAGACGACGGTAGACGACATCCACAATACTACAGATTGTGGGCAGGTATAAGTGAAAACCAAATAGGTAAACCAACATTTTCACAAAACCTTGCATACTTCTTCCGTTATCAGGTTAACCATATGTACTGGAGATACTTTATGTGGAACTTTGTCGGAAGACAAAATGATATACAATCCTATGGTTTGCTATTGGAAGGTTCTCCTGCAGATGCTTCTAATGGTCAGAAAGACCTTATTCACGGCAACTGGATTAGTGGTATCAAATTTATAGATTCTGCAAGACTTGGTCCTCAAGACAATATTCCAGATGATTTGAAGAACAACAAAGGTAGAAATACTTTGTTCTTCCTCCCATTGTTGTTGGGCTTGGCTGGTTTGATTTATCACATACAGAAAGATAGACAAAACGCATTTGTAGTATTCCTATTGTTCTTTATGACAGGTTTGGCTATTGTTCTTTACCTTAACCAACCTCCTTGTCAGCCAAGAGAGAGGGATTACGCTTACGCAGGATCTTTCTATGCGTTTGCTATCTGGATAGGATTGGGAGTTTATGCTATATGTGACTGGTTGAAAAATATTAAAGTACCAGAAAATATAAAGAATGTAGCTGTTACTCTTGTATGTCTTATAGCAGTACCAGTATTGATGGCTTGTCAGGAGTGGGATGACCACGACAGAAGCGGTAGATACATGGCAAGAGATTTTGCAACCAACTATCTTGAAAGTTGTGACAAGAATGCAGTATTGTTTGCTTTTGGTGACAATGATACATTCCCTCTATGGTATGCACAAGAAGTAGAAGGCGTCAGAACAGATGTTAGAGTATTGAACTATACTCTTTCAGGAATGGCATGGTATGTAGAACAGTTGTACAATAAGATATACGAATCAGATAAACTTGCTTTCACATTAGACAAGAGTTATTATGCTTTGGGTCAAGACTTGAACTTTGCTATAGCATCAAAAGATACTATGGAACTTCAAGATGCTTTGAAACACATAGTAAAAGCAAATAATAAAGAATATCCATATTCTCAGATTGCTATGTTCAAAGACTATGACTATATAGCAACTCTTCCTACATGCAATTTCAAGATTACATTTGACAAAGCAAAAGCTGCTGCAAATGGTATGTATCCAAAAGAATTGGTAGATGGAGAAAAAGGTGAATTCGTATTTTCTCTAAGTACAGCTTCACACCTTAACAATGAGTTTGCTCAGCTTTATCGTCAAGAACTTATGTTGCTTGATATACTTGGTAGCAACCATTTTGAAAGACCAATATATGTAATGAATCCTGCATTGCTTCGTGATGTTATTCCAAACATTATGGACTATGTAGTTCAAGAAGGTTTGGTTTACAAGATAGTTCCTTACCAGGCAAACAGACAGGTTTCTGTCAATAGAAGTCTTCCAATGTTTATGGATAAATTCCATTGGGGAAATGTAAACAAGGAAGGTGTATACCTTGAATCTGCAGTAACTGTAAGCAACAGCAAGGTAATGCGTCAAAACTATGTAATGCTTGCCAACGAACTTTCAAGACAAGGAAAACAATCCCAGGCTGTAAAAGTTTTGGATAAGTGTCTTAAGGAATTTCCTGCAAGTAAGATAGCATTTGACCGTTCAGAAGTTATACTTGCAGAAGCATACTACAGAGCTGGAGCAAAAGCAAAAGCAAAAGATGTTTATTCACAAGTTATTAAATACTACAAATCATACATCAACTACTACAACCAGTTTACAGGAAAGAAAGCTCGTTGTGTAGAAGGTGACAAGAACTTTGCATTTGTTCTTCTTGCACAATTGCATGGTGATATGACACAGTTTGGATTTAATGATTTGGCACAAGAAATTGCAGCAATACCAGAAATAGGTGGAATGCTTGCATCTATGGACTTCTCTAGAGTATTGTCACAAGTGGTAGAGACAATCAACTCTGCTGCAGTATCTGTTAGAAACAATGGAGACAAAGAAAAAGCTTCACAAGACTTTATAGCAGCATTGAACATATTGGAAGAAAATGGGGAAAGAGTTTCAGAAAATGAGATAAAATCAAAGATAGTTGAGATAACTCAATACATCTATTCTCACGCTTACCAGTACCAACTACAAAGTGTATTGGAAAGAATTCAATCTTCACAGGTTTTGTCTTCTTATGCCAACCAGACAAAAGGACAACAACCTAATATTTCTATGACAATGCAGTAAAATTTGTCTTACAAATATTGAGAGACTATGCCAATATGGTGTAGTCTCTTTTTTTTGTCTTTTTTCTTCTCCTCAGAAAAACATCAAATAAAAATTTTCTAAAACGAAGAGTTAGCAAAATAAAACGAAGAGTTACGCCAGCGAAACGAAGAGTTAGAAAATTAAAACGACGTTTTTTTATGTATAAGTGTTGAAATGTTCATTATGAAAGAACGTTTTGTTTTTAGACCTTGCTTTTGTTAGATATTTTTTGTAAATTTGCAGTCTTAATAGATAGATTTGAAAAGTAAAAGAACAAGATAAAATTTATAAACTATGAGAAGAAATATAGTAGCAGGAAACTGGAAGATGAATAAACAGTTCCCAGAAGCTGATGACCTTATCAATGGAATCGCAGAGCAATTACACGAATTTGATACAACAGATGTTGACGTTATAGTATGTCCTCCATTCCCATTCTTGGAATTGGTTAGTGATGTTGCAGAGGATACAGATTTCTTTGTAGGTGCACAAAATGTGGCCCACTTTGATGATGGAGCATACACTGGCGAAGTATCTGCTACAATGCTTAAGAGTCTTGGCGTAGATTATTGTATCGTAGGTCATAGTGAAAGAAGAAAATATTTCCATGAAACCAATCAAGAGATAGCTGAAAAAATCAACCGTCTTTTGAAACAGGATATCACTCCTATAATGTGTGTTGGTGAAAGTCTTGAAGAAAGAGAAGCTGGCAAACACTTTGAAGTTATAGGTAAGCAGGTAGAAGAAGGTATCTTCCACCTAAGTGCAGATGATATGCAAAGATGTATCATAGCATACGAGCCAGTATGGGCTATAGGTACAGGAAAGACTGCTACAAAAGAACAGGCTCAAGAAGTTCACGCTTTTATCCGTGGATTGATAGAAAAACACTACAACGACGATGTTGCACAAGAAGTTTCAATTCTTTATGGTGGTAGTTGCAATCCAAAGAATGCTAAGGAATTGTTTGCTATGCCAGACGTTGATGGTGGTTTGATAGGTGGAGCTTCTTTGAAAGCAAAAGATTTTATAGAGATAGCTTGTAGCTTTGAATAAAAAACAATGAATTACATTCAAGTAATATTTTCTTTGAATAGGGAGACTGAATGGAAAGTTGACCTATTCAAAGATTCTTTGTTGACTATAGGCTTTGACTCTTTTGTGGAAACACAGGAGGGTTTTGAAGCATATTGTCCTGAGAAGGATTTTCAAGAAGAAAGTTTGAAAGATATAATATCTGCATCAGAATTGGAACACAAAGAAGATTTGGTGTATACTATATCTTTGATTCCAGATCAAAACTGGAACGAGGTATGGGAGCAAACTTCTCCAAGTGTGCAGATAGGGGAGAATTGTCTAGTAAGGAAAGAAACACAGGAGACAATAGAGGGAATAAAATATGATATTATTATCAACCCTCGCCAGAGTTTCGGAACAGCTACTCATCCTACTACATATATGATATTGGAGCAGTTGTTGTCTATGCAGAGTTTTGATGGAAAAGAAGTAATGGATATGGGTTGCGGTACAGCTGTGTTGGCTATATTGGCAAAGAAGATGGGTGCAGAGTATGTGGAAGCGATAGACAATGACAAGTGGGCATACGAAAATGCTGTAGATAATGTAGCAAAGAACAATCTAGATATAGTAGTAAAACAGGGTAGCTGTGAATCTATAACTGATGGCAAACTGTTTGATATTTTCATAGCTAATATCAACCTTAACATACTTACAGACAACTTGCATTATTTCGCTAAGCACACAAAACCTGGTGGAAAACTTATTATGAGTGGCTTTTATGAAGATGATATAAAAGAACTTGTAGATAAAACAAAACCATTGGGCTTTACGTTTTTAAGTCAAAGGCTTAGAGATGACTGGGCTTGTATAATATTAAAAAAGAATTAAAAGAGTGAAAAGATATTTATTGATATTTGTGGGTGTACTTGTTTTTGCTTTAAACAGTACTATGGCTCAAAGGTTTGGTGGTTTCTCTGGCAATGTGGATTCTTACATCACAGAGTTGGAAGAACTATACAAAACAGATGCTAATATGAATAAAGAGCAGAAAAAAGAGTGGGAAACTATCATTAAAACTTATGATAGCGTCTGGAACACTTTCAATTCTGCCCACAAAAAAGATGTTGTAAAACTATCACAAGTGATGCTGAAGAAAAACATTAGAGCAAGAAATGGTTTCTATCAGTTTCTTCAGACACAGATAGCATTCACAGCATCCAATCAGTCTGCAGAGAGTTACAACCAGTGGCTCAAAGGTATGCAGAAATATCTTTCAGAACACAATATCAAGATATACAATGATGCTATGGAGGCAACATACAACCTTCTAAACAGCAATTGTATTTATCTTTCCAATTTGTCTCGCTGGTCTTTTGAAGACGGAGCAAGATATATATTTAGAGAAGATACAGCCAGAGGAGTTTATGCAGATTTTGCTTCTCCTATCAACCTTACCTATGCAACCAAGAAAGATAGCAATACTATATACAACACCATAGGAAAAGTTTATCTTATGGAAGGTTTGTGGGAAGGTAATGGTGGAACTGTTAATTGGCAAAAGGCAGGTTTGAACCCAGACAGCGTTTTTGCTACTATAAAGAAATATAGCGTTCTTTTGCAGACTCCTGGATTTATAGCAGACAGTGTTACCTTTACCAACAAGGAATATTTTTCTCACACATTGGAAGGAACATTTGAAGACAAGTGTACAGACAGAGCTACCACATCTTCAAAATATCCTCAATTCAACTCATACAAAAGAGAAGAAATTATCAAAAACATATTCCAGAATGTTGACTATGTAGGTGGTTTTACACAGCAGGGAGGTCGTTTCCTTGGTACTGGAGACCAGAAAGAACCTGCAAAACTAGTCTTTTATAGCGAAGGGAAAGTGTTTATGGTGGCTAAGGCTATAGAACACCCATTCTCACGTGAGGGTATTATCACACAGGATTGTCAGGTTACATTCTATGTACAGAATGACTCTATCTATCATCCTGGTCTAAAGATGAACTACAACAAATCTACACGACAGATTCTTTGTTCCGACAATAAGAAAGGTATATCTGCTTCTCCTTGGATAGATTCTTATCACGCTATAGATATCTACACAGAAGCTGTCTATGCAGGTCTTGGAGAGCATACCATAGAATTTACTTCTATCAAAGGACCTTCAAAAAAATCTTTTGCAACATTTGAAAGTAACAACTACTACTCTGATTTGCGCTGGTACAAAATCCAAGGTGTTGATGAGATAAGTCCTTTGTATAAGGTAAAAGCCTATACAGATAAATATGGAACAAAACAATTCACAGTAAAACAATTCTCAAAATTTACTGGTTACGATATTACACAATGTAAACTGTTGCTTATGAATCTCTCTTTGAGTGGATTTATGAGTTACGAAAGTTACAGAGAGACTGCTATAGTAAAAGAAAAACTATATGACTACATTAAGGCTAACCAGAAGCGTAAAGACTATGACGCTCTTAGATTCATTTCTTCTACTACAGATGGAGAAGCCAACGCAGTCTTGAATATCTATGACATGGATTTAAGACTTAGCGGTGTGGAAACATTCTCTTTGAGTGACTCTCACAATGTTGCCATTACTCCATTGAATGGTAAGATGGTAATGCAAAAGGATAGAGACTTTTCTTTTGACGGATCTATAGCTGCAGGACGTTTTAGAATGGCAGGAGTAAACTGTAAGTTCTCTTATAGCAAGTTTATGATAGACCTTCCTCAGTTGGATTCTATGAGATTCTTTGTCCCATCATTCAATGATACAAATACATTGGTGATGATACAGACTCCTATACAGAATTTGCAATGTCAAATGATAATAGACTCTGCAAACAACAAGAGTTCTATCAAAAACATAGATGGTTATCCTATGCTTTCTTCTACTAAGAACTCTTATGTTTACTATGACTATCCTCACATACAGGGAGGTGTTTACAAGCGTGACAACTTCTACTATGAACTTGAGCCTTTTGTTATCAAGAATATGTTCTCTTTCAAGACAGATAGTATTAGATTGAAAGGTACATTGAAATCAGCGGGTATATTCCCTGATATAGATGAATCCTTGATAGTTATGAAAGACTATTCTCTTGGTTTTAAGAAAGATTTGGCTAGTGCTGGACTTCCTGCATACGGAGGTAAAGGTGTTTATCATAAATCTATAGACCTTAGTTGCAATGGACTCCTTGGTACTGGAGAGTTTGTCTATGGAGCATCCAAATCTACATCAAAAATGTTTGTCTTCCACCCAGATTCTATGTTCTGTACAACACAGACATTTGAATACAAGGCTCCAGATGTGCAAGTAACAAAAACTTTGGAACACTTGTATCCTCATTTGGATTATATGATAGTAGAGCAGAAAGCAGAACCATTCAATATGTATGCAGCCAACAATTCCAACCATAAGGGATATTTGAAAGTTACACCTACAGCATTGTCTGGAGGTGGACAGAATAAGACTGACGAAATGATAGTGGTCGCAGATGATTTCAAATACTATCCAGATCACTATACTTCAGACTCAGCCAATTTTACTCTTATGGCTTTGGATGGAAATAGTGTGGCATTTGATGCAAAAGGCGTAAAGGCTAACGTAAACTTAAAGCAAAGAAAAGGTGCATTTACCAGCAAGAGTGGTGTGCAAAAGAATGACTTGCCATATCTGCAATATGAATGTTATGTAGATAAATTCTCTTGGGATATGGATAATAAGTTGTTGTCTTTGCAAAACTCTGCTTCTACATCTTCCAATGGTTTTGATTCAAAGGATATAATGGATTTGATAGATGCAGAACAGCCTGGAGCAGAATTTGTTTCTGTACACCAAGCACAACAAGGTCTTGCTTTCCATGCAGTAGATGCAAAACTTAATCTGCAAACCAACGAACTGAACGCAGACGGAGTATATCTTATAAGATGTGCAGACGCTGCTATTCGTCCACAACCTGCTAAGATTGTTCTTCATCCAGGTGCGCAGATGGATACTATAGAGTCTTCTACAATAGTATTCAACACAGAGACAAAACTTCATAGAGCATACGATGCAAGAGTACATATTGCTTCTGGTAAGTTGTATTCTGCCAATGGATATATAGACTTCAAAGATGCTGAAGGCAAGAAAACCCCTATTTTCTTCAAAGAAATTACATCTGCTACAGGTACATCTATAGCTTATGCTGATGTGGTGAAAGATGAACCATTGAATTTAAGTTCTGCATTTAAGTTCTATGGAGAGATTGCTTGCATAGCAGCAGATACCAATATGTCATTTGACGGAGGTGTTACCTTAGCATTGGACTGCAACGATAAAGAAAATCCTTATCTTAAGTTCAAAGCCAAACTTGACCCTGCAAATATAGAAATACCTATAAGTGAAGCACCAGTAGACGTAGATGGCAACCGTATCACTACATCTATTCTGTTTGATGAAAACAACCTTAAACCTATTATTGCATTCTTTACTTCAGACAAAGAGGCAGACAATGTATTTATTAAGGCTCAAGGTTACCTTACATACGACAAAAAGTCCAACGAATATCGTATAGCTTCTAGAGAAAAACTTGCAGATATGCAAAATGTTATTGCAGACTACTTGTCTGTAAATAAATCTTCTTGCAAGGCAAAAGGACAAGGTAATATTCAGTTTGGATTCCCTATAGGTGGAGTTGTGAAGACTAACAACTATGGCGAAATCAAAGCCAGCACCAAGGGAGAGGAGAGTGTAAACATAAGAACATCTCTTGCTATCAACTTCCCATTCTCTGCCGAGGCTTTGGATATAATGGGAAGAAATATGTATGAGGATATGAACTTGCCAGAGATAGATTTTGAAAATTCAAGATACAGAAACTTTATCAATTATATCTTTGGAGATGAAAAGGGTGAAGCATTGTATCAGGATTTGGTAGAGCATGGAGACTGGGAAAACATACCTGACAAGTTGAACTACACTATCTTGCTTCCTGATGTTAATCTTAACTGGGACCCTGTACGTAGCTCATACCTTGCTCTTGGAGATGCAGAAGTAGGTATAGTAGGAAAACACCAGGTAAACAAGAAAATGAAGACTCGTATCCAGATGGTTAAAAGCGGTATTGCTACCGAGATAAGAATATATCTGGAACAAGACTTGGATAACTGGTACTTCTTCTCATACAATGGCGCTTCTATGTCAGCCGTTTCTTCTGATGAACAATTTAACGATTTTGTCAAGAACGCCAAGAGTAAAGAGTTCAAGGGAGCAAATGGCAAGTTATACACTTTCAGACTTGCTTCAGAGAATGACAAACGTAAGTTTATAAGAAACATAGAACTTATGAACTATGAAGATGAAGACGATTCTTCTGCAAATGATGAAGATTAGTACAATGTAAAACAAAAAAACACGAAAGAACGATGGAAACAATGACAATATATAGAGTTTTAGAATTGTTGGCAGGAGCAGTAATAGCATACCTATTGGGTAGTGTGCCTTCTGCTGTATGGATAGGAAAGAGTTTTTACGGAATAGATGTAAGAGAACATGGTTCACACAATGCTGGAGCAACCAATACTATAAGAGTTCTTGGACTTTTGCCCGGATTGTTTGTTCTTGCCATAGACATAGTAAAGGGCTGGTTTGCTGTTTATCTAAGCAGTAATGTCTTCGGATCGTTCCTTAAAGACTGGGGCTGGTTAAATGAATTCTCTTACTATTCTTTGTCTATTGCAATCATAGTAGTCTTGGGTCATGCTTTACCTATCTTTGCAGGATTCAAGGGTGGTAAGGGTGTTGCTACTATGCTTGGAGCAGTTATAGGATTGTTTAACAATATTATTCCATTTGTATTGGTAGTATTTCTTGTTACATTCATTTTGACAAGATATATCTCTTTATCTTCCATTATGGCAGCTATATCATTCCCTGTATTGTATCTAACAAGTAAACTGTGGTTGGTAAAGCATGAAGATATTACTATTCCTATGGCTGTTTTTTCTGTAATAGTGGCAGTATTTATCATCTGGACACACAGAAAGAACATCAAAAGACTTCTTAATCATCAAGAACCAAAATTCAAAATACACAGATCTTTAAAGACTGATAAACACGCAAAACACTAAAAACTATAAATAAAATGAAAAAAACACTTTTAACAGTCGTATTAGCGTCATTAGTATTCGGTATGACATCATGTAAAAAAGAAACAGCGCAGACTAATCCTCTGTTGCAAGAATGGGATACTCCTTTCCACACAGCACCATTCTCTAAAATCAAGACTTCAGACTATGAGCCTGCATTGAAAGAGGCTATAAAACTTCACAATCAAGAGATAGACTCTATTGTAAACAATAAGGAAAAACCTACATTTGCAAATACTATAGAAGCGTACAACTATTCTGGAGAAATGCTTACTAGAGTACAAAATGTGTTCTACAACATAGTATCTTGCAATACCAACGACGAGATAGAAAAACTACAGGAAACATTCTCTTCTTTGGTAGCATCACACAACGATGATGTTATGCTTAACGAAGGCTTGTTCAACAGAGTAAAGACTGTATGGGATAACCGCTCAAAAGAAAATCTTAATGCAGAACAGCAGCACTTGTTGCAGAAAATCTACAACTCATTCATAAGAAGAGGTGCTTTGCTTAGCGCAGAAAAGAAAGAAGAGTTGAAGAAGGTAAACCAGCAATTGTCTTCTCTTAATGACAAATACAACCAAAATGTATTGAAAGAAACAAAGAACTACAAACTTGTTATCTCAAACAAGGAAGATTTGAAAGGTCTTCCACAATGGTTGATAGATGCAGCAGCACAAACTGCAAATGAAACAGGAAATAAAGGTAAATGGGTGTTCACTCTTGACAATGCTTCTTGCCTTCCATTCCTTTCATATTGTGACAATAGAAAATTAAGACAGGAAATATTTACTGCAAGAATCAATCGTGGCAACAATGGTAATCAATATGACAACAACAAGATAGCAGAACAAATCCTTACATTGAAAGCAAAATATGCTGAAATACTAGGTTATAAGAACTATGCACAATGGGAACTTGAAGAAAGAATGGCAAAAACTCCAGAAAGAGCAGAAGCACTTTTGGAAGATTGCTTGAAATATGCTTTGACAGCAGCAAAACAAGATGCTAACAGTTTCCAACAGTTATTGGCACAAGACGAAAAAGGTGCTAAACTGGAAGGTTGGGATATGTATTACTATGCAGAAAAACTAAAGAAACAGAAATACAACTTTGACGAGGAAGAAGCACGTCCATATTTTGAAATAGAAAACGTAAAACAAGGTTGTTTTGACTATATCTCAAAACTTTATGGTCTTACATTTACAAAGGTTGACAATGTAGAGACATGGGCAGAAGATGTAGATGTTTATGAGGTTAAGAATGAAAAAGGTCACGTAGGCGTTCTTTACTTCGACCCTTATACAAGAAATGGTAAGGTAGGCGGTGCATGGTGTACTACTTTCCAGGCACAATACAAAAAGAATGGAAAGAATGTTGACCCTATCGTTGTTGTATGTTTCAACTATGCTAAACAAAAAGGCAGAACAACCCTTACAGCAGACGAAGCAAAGACTATCTTCCACGAAATGGGACATGCTATGAATGAATTCCTTTCAGATGCTACATATCCTGCTACATCTGGAACAAATGTTCCTACAGACTTTGTAGAACTTCCATCTCAAATCTCAGAACACTGGTGTATGGCTCCAGAAGTATTGAAAACATACGCTAAGAATGAAAAGGGAGAAGTTATCCCTCAAGCATTATTGGAAAAAGTACAAAAAGCAGAAATGTTCAACCAAGGATTCATGTTTACAGAACTTCTTGCTGCTGCATATCTTGATATAAAGATGCACCAATTGACTGCAAGTGACACTATCTCATTGCAAGACTTTGAAACAAAGACTATGAATAGCATAAAACTTATCTCACAGATACCTCCACGATATCGTTCAACATACTTTACTCACGTGTTTGGTGGTGGATATTCTGCAGGATACTATTGCTATATCTGGTCTGAAATGCTTGACGCAGATGCTTTCGCAGCATGGACAGAAACAGGCAACATATTCAACAAGGATATTGCAGCACGATTTAAACAATATGTATTGTCAAAAGGTGGTACAGAAGACGCAGACTTGCAATACAGAAAATTCAGAGGCAAAGACCCTGACGTTAAATACATGCTTAAGAATAGAGGCATGCTGTAAAAATAACACAAACCCCACGGTAGATGAAAAAACTGAACTCTACACTTAGATATATCACTTTAATATTATCAATATATGTTTTCTGGATAGTAATCTCTGCTATCCAGAAACCTATTTTTATGCTGTTTAATTCCACAGAGAATCTTTCCTTTGTGGACTATATATCGGTGATTTCTCACGGCTTGAAGCTGGATATATGTGCTACAGCATATTTTTTGTTTATACCTATACTTATATTGATAGTATCTTTCTTTGTGAGGTTTAATTATCACAAGGTCTTGTTTTACTACAATCTTGTGCTGATACTCCTTACTTCAATTATCTTTGCTGTAGATACTCTTTTGTTTTCATACTGGGGGTTTCGTATAGATGCTACCGTTATATTCTATTTGAAAGATACCAAGGAAGCAACCTCTTCTATTACATGGAAAGATGTTGTGAACTTTGTAATCATACTTATACCATACACCATAGGAGTTATATTGCTGTACAGATACACTATCTACAGATATTTTACCTCTTATGAGAAATCTTCTCATAAAGTATTGGATACTGTAGCGTTTGTAGTCCTTATTCCGTTGTTTGTGATACTTACTCGTGGAGGACTATCTACAGCTACAGCCAATGTAGGTATGGTATATTATTCCAATAATCAGTTTCTTAACCTTTCTGCTATCAATCCTACATTCTCTCTTCTTACCTCCATGACCAAGAGTGAAGATTTTTCTAAGGAATATCAATTTATGGAGCAAGCAGAATGTGATGATGTCTTTTCTCAATTATATCATTCTTCTACAGACTCCACAGAAGTAGTCCTTAATACACAAAATCCAAATGTTCTCATAGTTCTTCTGGAGAGTTTTTCTGCTAATGCTATCAATGGAGTAGGAGGAGAATATGGAGTAGTGGAGGGAAAGGAAGTAACTCCTAACCTTAACGCTATAGCTGACGAGAGCATAGTCTTTACAAATTGCTATGCCAATGCTATGAGAACAGACCGAGGTATAGTCTCAGCCCTTGCAGGATTCTTGGCACAGCCAAATATGTCAATAATAAAATATCCTTCAAAGACACGTTTGCTGCCTACTTTGGCAAAGGTGTTCTCTGCAAGTGGATACTCTACTTCTATGCTTTACGGTGGTGATATCAATTTTGCAAATATGCGTTCATATTTTGTGTCATCATTGTATGAGAAGATTACAGATTTGGAAGCATTCCCTTTGAAATATCGTATGAGTAAGTGGGGCGTGGAAGATGATGCTACTTTCCCTTATCTGCTTGAGGAGATAAAGGCAGAGACAAGAGGAAAACCATTCTTCAAGACATTCCTTACACTTTCCTCTCATGAGCCTTTTGATGTGCCTATGCACAAGTTCTCCAATCCATACCTTAACAGCGTAGCCTATACAGATTCATGCATAGGTGCATTTATGGACCAGTTGAAACGTTTGCCTCAGTGGAAAAATCTTCTTGTTATCTTTGTTGCAGACCATGGTTTTGCATATCCTGAGGGAATAAAGAACTATGACATGAAGAAATATCATATTCCTATGCTCTGGACAGGTGGTGCAGTAAAACAGCCTATGAAGGTTACTCGCTATGTAAACCAGACCGATATTCCTGCTACACTTCTGACACAACTGGGAAAAGATAGCAAGGATTTCGTCTATTCTAGAAACGTGTTCAGCGAGACTACTGAAGATTTTGCTTTCTATGTTTTCAGCAATGGATTTGGCTTGTTGGAGAAAGACGGATATATTATCTATGACCTTAATGCCAACCAGATTATAGAAGGAACCAACGAAAACAATCGTGAGAAGAAAGGCAAAGCTATCTTGCAGAAACTTTATCGTGATATAGAAAAACGCTAAATAAGAAATTTTATCTATGAATAGGGAAGAAATCATACAAGCCTTTGTCTGTCTTGGCGAAGACATAAGAAATAATCTTTTATCAGAAGACTATCAGAATATGTATCATAGGGCTCAAGCTCAGAATGGATGGTTTATTCCTATGAATATTCAACGCTCTCTAGAAGAATTCCTTCCTTGGCTAGATAGAAAGACCTTAGAGGATTTTTCTTCACGTTATGCCTTTGCTAAAGAGCCTAAAACTATAGCTGTGGTAGCAGCAGGCAATATACCTGCAGTATGCTTTCACGATGTATTGTGTGTGCTTCTGTCTGGTCATAAACTTATGCTCAAATTGTCTTCTTCGGACAATATTATTATTCCTTTTCTTTTCTCAAGGCTTAAGGAAACTTTCTCTTTGCCAATAGAGTTTGTGGACAAGATAGCCAACTTTGATGCAGTCATAGCAACAGGAAGCAACTCTAGCGCTATGTATTTTGAGACTTATTTTGGCAAATACCCACACATCATACGCAAGAGTCGTAGCTCTATAGCTGTAGTGGAGAAAGAAGAAGATATAAGTGGTATAGAAGATGATATTCTGCTTTATATGGGTTTGGGTTGTAGAAATGTGTCCTTGGTATTCTTGCCAAATGGCTTTTCTCTAGATGCTCTAAAGCAAAGACTTTCTCTTTATTCACACCTTACAGACCACAACAAATATCGCAACAACTACGACTATCACAAAGCTATCTTTCTTATGAATCTTATTCCTTTTACAGATGCTTGCCCTATGTTGTTGCAAGAGAAACGAGAACTTCATGCACCAGTATCTGTATTGTATTACACCTACTATGATACAAGGAAAGAGGTCGTAGATTTTATATCTCAGCACCAAGAAGAACTGCAATGTGTGGTTTCTAACAATTTTGATTTCAGCGATTGTTCTCTTGTCAGTGATAAAATCTTGTATGGAGACAGTCAAAAACCAAGCATAGATACATTCGCAGACAATGTGGATACTATGGTATTTTTGTCTGAATTGTAGTGTTTATCCAAATTTGTAGAAAATCATATAAATTGCTAGTTTTTAATATCTTGTAGATTTTCCTTACTTACGCATACACTATATAGATGAGTAAGTAAGTAAATTTAACAGATAGTAGATAGGAAGAGTTACAACTCTCTCTTCCTTTATCTACTCTTATTATCTGTTACTTTTTACGCACGTAGAGTAATTATTTACAATTCTTTTCTCACTGAAACGAAGAGTTGACGAAACAAAACGAAGTTTTGCGCCAGTGAAACGGCGTTTTTTTTATGTATTCAGCTAAGGTAATTATCCACTTTCTAAATTTTGTAAACAGGTGAAAAATTCGTATCTTTGCAAGTCTTTTTTTACTTGAAAAGATAGATATAACAAACATAAATAAATTTTTTAAAACAAAATGAAAAAACATCTAATGACGTTGCTTATGGCTGTACTTGTCAGCCTAGGCCTAGTTGCACAGAACAACTACACGATAGACGTATTAGGAGGAACAGAAGGACAGAAATACATTCCTTCCAACAATTACTTCAAATACGGCTCATCACAAACTATCTACCTAAGTTCCGATATAGGAATTTCAGGAACAATCACATCTATTGCCTATAAGACACAAGGCTATACTTTTACAAGAAACTTTACGCTTTATATGGCAGAAACAGACCAATCATCTTACACTGGTACATCTAGTGCAGTGGCAGCGGAAAATTTCCAAGAAGTGTTTTCTGGAGACGTTACATATTCAAATACAGAATGGACTGTCATCACATTGATAACTCCTTTTGAATATTCTGGAGAAGGAAACTTGGTTGTAGAGATTATAGACCTTACAGGTTCTTATGGTGGTAACAACCAAACATATAATTCAACTACAGTGAGTGCAAGCCGAGGATTGTATTTCAGCAGTGATTCATCTATTCCAAGCCTTGCAGATCCAAAATTTGCTAATGTTGTAAATCAGATTCCTTCAATTAAGTTAGGTATCACTTCTACACAAACATATTGTGAAGCTCCTTTAAACAACTTACAGATAGTTCCAAGTGCTATAGATGCTTCTATTTCTTGGTCTGCAGTAGCAAATGCAGAAGGATACAATGTAGAATACAAACTTCACACAGATTCAACTTGGACATCTACTCATGTTACAGATACAACAGCACAACTTACAGACCTTACACCAACTACACAATATGATGTAAGAGTACAAAATGATTGCGGAAGTGTATGGATATCTTCTTCTTTCCGTACAACTATGATACCAGAAGATCTTCCTTACCTTAATACATTCTCTGAATATGAAGACCAAAACTGGTTGATAGACAATGCTGGTTATTCTTCACAATGGACTATGGGTTCTTTACCAGAAACATACGCTTTGGAAAATGGTTTGTTTATTACAGCCGATGGTACAACACCTGGATATGCAAATTCTTCTTCAGTAGTGGTTGCTGAGAAAGCTTTCAACCTTGGCGAAGAATCTACAGTTCATCTTGAATTTGACCTTATATCAGGAGGTGAATCATACTATGACTATTTGAAAGTATTCCTTGCTCCTGCTACAGAAGAATTTCCTGCTTCTACAGGTGCAAGTTTTGCAGCTTATGGTAATACACAATATGCAGTAAACTTTGCAGAATATCTTTCACAGACAGGTTACTCAAATAATGGTTACCAATACAAGATAAACCTTACACAAGGAAATGTTATACACTATACAGGAGAAGTAGCAAATCCAACTCCTAATGGTGTTGGTAAGCTAGTATTTGTATGGAAGAACGACGGTAGTGACGGTACTCAGCCTGGTGCTATTATTTCCAACCTATTGTTAGGAAATATACCTTGTGCTACTCCTACAGCAGCTATGGATAGCATAGGTGCTAATGGAGCTACAATGACTATCACAGGCAATGCAGACTCTTATACTCTAAGATACAAAGCAGAAACAGCTGAAGATTGGACAGAAGAAATCATCACTTCTACATCTTATGAGTTCACAGATTTATCACCTTTGACAATATACAATGTTCAAATATCTGCTACATGTGGTTCAGATGTATCTACGACATATGCTCTTTCATTCAAAACAGCATGTGCCCCAATGACAGAAGGTTCATTGCCATATAGTGAAAACTTTGACTCATATACATTCTCTTCTACAGAACACCCAGTTCCAGACTGTTGGACAAAAGGTAATGGAACAGTAGCAACAGGTATGTATTCTTCTTCATATTCTGCAAACTCTGGAACAAACTATATGAAATTTGATGGTTGGAACACAGTTGCTCTTCCACAGGTGGAAAGAAGTATTTCTGAACTTATGCTTACATTCTATGCAAGACCTGAAAGTACTACATTCTCTGGAGTCCTTCATGTAGGTTATATGACAGATGTTACAGATACTGCAACATTCGTATCTGTTAGTGCTATAGACGCTACTTCATACCCTTCTGCAACATACGCTGTACAGTCAGTTTCATTTGCAGACGTAATAGTTCCAGAAGAAAACCCTGTAATAGCATTCAGATATGAACCACAAGCAGCACACAACAACTATTATTTCTTTGTAGATGACGTTGTATTGGATTTCGTTCCAGCATGTGAAGCTCCTACAGCTCTTGCTTCTTCAAATCCTACAGCAGAGACAATCACATTGTCTTGGCAAGGACCAGAAGATGTTTCATTCAATATATATTATAAAGCAGCAAGCGATGCTACATTCACATTGGAAGAAGATGCTGCATTGGATAATGGCTCATACCTTCTACAAGGACTTACACCAAACACAAACTACACTTGGTACGTTGCTACAGTTTGTCCTGATGGTTCAGAAGCAGCAAGTTTGGCTTCAGGCTCATTCAAGACTATTTGCTCTGCTATTGCAGAAGAAGATCTTCCTTATGTAGAAGACTTTGAATCTTATGGTACAACAAGCTATCCTCTTCCAGACTGTTGGACAAGAGTAAATGGTTCTTCATCTGGAGTTTGGGGATCAAATGCACAGACAGGTTCAAACTGTTTCAGATTATATGGAAAGAGTACAATAGCTTTGCCAGCAACAGCTGCAGAAATGAATAGTCTTATGCTTACATTCTCTGGTAAACCATATGGCACAACATACGCAGATACATTGCAGGTAGGTTATATGACAGACGTAACAGACATAAATACATTCGTTCCTGTTCAGTCTATCTATGCTTCAGATTTTGCTGCTGCAAGTTATGAGCCATTTGTAGTTACATTTACAAACGCTCCAGCAGAAGCAATGTATGTAGCATTTAGATTTAACCCATCTTATACATACAACTACTTCTATATAGACAATCTTACATTAGACCTTGCTCCAAACTGTCTTGCTCCTATGAGTCTTTCTGCATCAAACATCACTACAACATCTGCAGACTTGACTTGGGAATCAACAGCAGAAAATCATACTATTTATTACAAACAACAAGGAGATAGCACATACACAACAGTAGAAAATGTTGTCTTAACTGACGGAGTTTACACTCTTAATGGTTTACAGCCATTGACAACATACTCTTGGTATGTAGCAGCAGTTTGTGAAGATGGTTCTATGACAGATGCTCTAAACACAAACAACACATTCACTACTCAAATGGAAGCAGAATCTCTTCCATACTCTACAACATTTGCTGCAAACGAAGATAGAGCTTGGTCTCTTAACAATACATCTTCTCTTTCATGGGTAATGGGTTCTCCTGCAAACTATACAGACTCTGTAGAAAGTGCTTTGTATGTAACACTTGACGGAACAACTGCAGGATATTCAGCAAATTATACAAATGTTGTTACAGCAGAAAAACTATTTGACCTAGGTACTACATCTACAGTACATCTAGAATTTGACATGAGAGTCGGTGGTGAATCATTCTATGATTATCTTAAAGTATTCTTCGCTCCTGCAAGTATGGAATTCCCTGCTGGAACATCAACTCCATCATACGCAGGCTACGCTTACAGCACAAATGCTTTGGATTTCTCAGACTATGCTAGCCAGTCTAACTATTCTGCAGCTACAACTAATCAATATATATATAGTCTTTCAAATGGTATAGTACATGTTTCTATGGATTTGAACAACAACTTTGCAGATGGTTTGGCAAAACTTGTATTTGTATGGAGAAACGATAACTCTACATCTACAGACCCTATCTCTGCTATTATTACAAACGTATCTCTTTCAGCACAGTCTTGTATAACACCATCAAATCTTGCAGTAAACAATGTAACAGGCGAACAAGCTACAATCTCTTGGACAGGAACATCAGAAGCTTATTCTCTACAATACAAGCTTGCTTCTGAATCTTCTTGGACAGCAGTAACTGTTGCAGATACAACTTATACATTGACATCTTTGCTTCCTGCTACAACATACGATGTAAGAGTTGCAGTACAATGTGATGAAAACACTTTGTCTTCATTTGCTACAACATCATTCACTACTCCTTGTGCAGTAGTTTCAACATTCCCTTACACACAAGGATTTGAAAACGGAACAAACTGCTGGATGCTTTCTAATGGTTTCAGCCTAGAACAAGATTTCCAACATACAGGTAACTACTCATTGTATTACGATACAGAGATAGTAAATGAAGGAGAATTGATTTCTCCAGTATTTGATTTGACATCTTTGACAGATCCTTATGTTTCATTCTATCACGTATCAATAACATACGACACAGACTATGATACTCTAGGCGTTTACTACAGAACAAGTGCTGAAGCAGACTGGACATATCTTGCTTCTTACACTCAAGGTTATGAATTTGGACAATGGTATGAAGGTGGCAGACTTTATGACTTTGACTCTATAACATTGCCTAACCCATCAGCTACTTATCAGTTGAAATTCGTTCCTACATACAATGGTGGTGTAGGTATCTTCCTTGATGATATCACTATTGACGCAGTACAAGGTCCTGCTTGTGTAAACGATACTGTAAGTCAAGATACTATTCTTTGTGAAGGAACAGTTGTTACATTCTTTGATCAAACACTTACAAACGCTGGTACTTACCAACATGTAGAAGAAAATGAAAACGGTTGTACAACAACTACTATCCTTACATTGACATATCTTCCAACTTCAACTGACACAATAGAAGCATCTATCTGTGAAGGAGAAGCATATGTGTTCAACGGAGATTCATTGACAACTGCAGGCACATACACAGCAACACTTCAAAATATGAATGGTTGTGACTCTATAGTTACTTTGACATTGACTGTAAACTCTATAGCAGTACTTCCAACAGAAGCTACTATCTGCGAAGGTGAAACATACCAATGGAATGGTCAATCATACACAGTTGCTGGAGAATACGCAGCAGAATTGACTGACTCTCTAACAGGATGCTCATACACAGATATACTTATTCTTACTGTTAATGTAGTAGAAAATACTTCAGACAGCGTTTCTATCAATGCAGGTGAAACATACGAATGGAATGGTCAAACACTTACAACTGCTGGAGAATACACAGCAGAATTGACTGACGAAAACGGATGTGCTTACACAGCAACACTTACATTGACAGTTAATCAAGGTCTTCTTGACGCAGACAACGCTATATCTCTTGCTCTTTATCCAAACCCAACAACAAGCAATGCAACATTGAGTGTTGAAGGCGTAAACGAAGAAGCAATGGTAGTTGTAACAGATATTCAGGGCAGAACAATACAAAGCAACAAACTTGCACAAGGACAAACTGCAATCAATATCTCTACAGAAAACCTAGCAAGCGGAGTTTACTACGTTAGAGTAGTAACAACTAACGCTACAAGAACAGAAAAACTTATCAAGAAGTAGTGTTATAACGCACATATTTAAGTTATAGTTAGATAGCCCACATTTTGTGGGCTATTTTTTTTGCAGAATTTAAAAAAAAGTACTACTTTTGTGACAAATAGTATGTGAGAAACGTTTACTATAGAGATAAAGGTTATAACAAAAGCAAA
>JAGHSX010000070.1 GCA_018065645.1 Candidatus Scybalousia scybalohippi | reverse complement strand
ACATAATATACATTGTCACTTGTGATAGTAATATTTTCTTTCATTTCTTCTATATTATCATAAACAATTACTTGCACGTTATCAATTTTTTCTAATTTTTTGCAACATTTAGGGCAAGTCCACCATTCATTAAATCTATCGTCATACACAAGTTTATTACCGTAACAACAATCATTATTAATAGTTCCTTTTACAGTTGGATGAGGTTGTTCTTCATATAACGGTTTTAATGTTTTATCAAGAATATAACAATATCTATGTTTTACCGTTCTAGGCAACCATACTCCGTGAACATCTTTTGTTTTCATTCTAGGATTGTTTAATAATTTTCCTTCTGAGTTATTAGTGAAAAAGTCCGTTTTACTATTTGTAAGTCCGTAATACTTAAAATTACATACTTGATAAATACTACCAATATGTCTAAAACTATCTGCTAATGTAGTTACTGCACGAATATTGTGTTGTTTTAACATTTTTATTGAATTACCCAATAAAAAACTTGTAGCATTAGTTCCATTAAGACAAGGTAGCATACAAAGTCTGGAAAGTTCCACAACTGATTGGTCTGAATTAGGCAAACCAAACCACCCCTTCATTGATACTGCTCCTTGAGGATTTGAATAAGTTGCACACCCTACCAATTCATTTTCGCAAAACAAGCCATATGAATACATAGCAAAAAATTTTGCGTCTCCCAAATAATGATATTTTCTAATAAATTCATATGCTTCGTTTTTTGAAATTTCTTCTATTGCAAAAATTTGTTTTGCTTTTATTTGTCTGTTTTTAAATTGTTCAACCAATTCTAAATTCATCACTTTGTTCCTTTCAATGACATATCTCTTTGATATATTACATATTATAACACACCAAAGAGATATTGTCAAGTAGTTGTTTTAATTTTCTGCTCCCAATCTTTCTAATCTTAAATCTAAACTACCATCTTCATTAACTTTTTCAATTAAAGTCATACTATGCTGATATATTGTACTTTTATAATTCTTACCAAAGAAAGCATCTTCTCTTCTATATCCACATACCATAATCAAATTTCCCCTCTTTAGCCAATTGTCGTCTTTCACACCATCAATTTCAATGTTTTGTTTATAGTATGCAAATTGTCCCTTTGGAATATTTACTGCGACAACTTCGTTATCTGGTGTCAAAATATTAAAGAAATGGTCTTTATCTTTTCTATCTAACACGACTCCGCAAATACGACTAATTTCATATTGTTTCCAAGTTCTACCATTCTTAAACTGTCTTTCGATAAATCTAGGCTCTTCTGGTAAATCTGAAAACTTGCTAATATTGTATGCGTCAAAATCAATATTCTGTAATTCGTGTTGACCATTTGGATAAAAACAAATTGATTCAAAAGACCACTTATTTACATCTTCAATTCCACCTATCATATTATTGTATTCATTTTGCCAATTGAGTCTATTATATTCATCAACAACATTTTGGTCTTTTAGCATTTCTGATAATTTATCTAATTTTGGTTTTAATGCTTTTTCTAACGCCTTATCAACAACAACAGTTCCTTCGTTTGTATAATAGTAATCAACTTCTTCTTGCATATTGTCTATACAATTATTTTCAAAATATTCAAGTGCGTCATTTGGAATTAAATAATGTTTCTTTGACTTGAAATTACTATCGTTGCAATAAAAATTATTTTTATCCAATACATACTTCTTAAAATAAAAAGCAAGTGTTAAGTCTTGTGAAAAATCTACACCTAAATTTAATGCGTTATTAACATTAGACATTGTAAGACTTTCCTTTTTAGGATTTTCATACACAGTCAACCATTGCATAGCGGTAATTTTATCATCTGTATTATCAAAGCAACCACTCTTGATAAGAGTTATAAATTTTGATTTTGTAATAAGACTACCTTTATAATGGTGCTTGTTATAAAAATCGTCAAAGTCTGTATAAGGTCTTTTATCAATAATTTGTTGTGCAATATCTAGGTTGATACCACTTATTCCACCTAGTCCAAATAAGATAGTGTTATCTTCTTCATTTGGTGTAAATGAAATATCTGATTTGTTAATGTTTGGTGGCAAAACTTCTACATTAAATTTCTTCATTTTATAAATTGCTTTTGCAATTTTCCCATAATCTGTTTGACCTTTTGCTCTTTCGTTAGTATCGTCTGATTGAGATTCCACAGTTAAACAAGCAGTGTTCCAATAAACTCTTGGATAATAATAATTTAAGTTTAATTCTTGTAAAGCAATTACAGAATAAGAATAAGAATGTAATTGAGAGAATGAATATCCAAAACTCATACCAAACTCTTCTTCCCAAATATATTTAGCAAAAATATCTCTTGTGCCTTGTTCTTTACAAGAATTATAAAACAATTCTTTTGTTTCTTCTAAGACATCTGCTTTCTTTTTAGCAATTGCTTTTCTTAACTTATTTGCTTGTTTTAATGAAAAACCACTAACTCTTTTATCCATTGACAATAGCATTACCTTCTCTTGAGATTCTGCCATACCATACGAATTGTCTAAATGCTCAATTAAGACTTGTTGTTCTTCTTTATTTAGACCATAAGCGGTCATATCTTTGTACCATTCGTTAATATCTGTTTTGTATCTTGCATATCTATCTAATGGCGACTCTTCTCCGTCCCCTTGTAATCTTAACAAAGAGTTTGTTGCCGATAAGTCCATAACAGAATGTGGTTCTACTTGATTGAGTGCCTTCACAGCTACTTGAGTATCAAATTGAAATATAG
This sequence comes from Candidatus Scybalousia scybalohippi, assembly GCA_018065645.1. Lineage (GTDB taxonomy): Bacteria > Bacteroidota > Bacteroidia > Bacteroidales > P3 > Scybalousia_A > Scybalousia_A scybalohippi. Next base: position 2,312 of record JAGHSX010000070.1, on the reverse strand, counting down.
AATAAATCTCTTTAATCATATCCCACATTTCTTCTGTGTCGTAGTCTAAAACATCTGGGTGTAAATATTTCCAATATGTGTCTTTCAAATTACCTTGCCATTCCATATGACCGTGTTCAATTAACATATCCATAGTCTTACGAATTTTATCACTTGCTTGGATTGTTAAAATATCTACTTTAGTCCAACCACAATATTCTGCATCGTGTAAGTCATAACAAGAACATAATACCCCATTAGGACTTCTCATAGCAGAAATTTGATTTACATAAGGTTCATTTCCAATAAGAATACCGCTTGCGTGAATACCACGATTTATAATCAAACCTTCAAAGGCGAACATACACTCTTCTAAGTATTCGTATTTGCTAACTTCGTTCACAAATTCTGTTACTCTTACTCTACCCTTTTCTTCGTTTCCATAAAAACAATCTTTTAGCGACCAAACTTGACCACGCTCTGTTGGAACTAATGACCTTAAATATCCAATTGTTTCGTCTGAAATAGAATATCCTAATTTACTAAGACCTTTTCCAGCTTTTTCTACTGCTGTTTTTCCACTTAATGTTGAGAAAGTCGCTACATTTAACACTCTGTCATAACCAAAGTATTCTTTAAGAGCATTGATAATACTATCTCTTTTTGCATTTTGTGAATCGTTGTCAATATCTGCAATTTCAACACCACGCTCTGCTGATAAATGTCTCCAAAACGGAAAATAATCTCCTAAAGGCACTGGGTCAATTTGAGTAATATCTAGCAAATAACAAACTAAGAAACCAGCTCCACTACCTCTTGCTGGCATTGATAAACTATCTGCTTCCCAAATCAATTCAATAATCTTTGACATTGTTGTATAATAACTTGCCATAGAGTCGTTGAACGCTTCTGAAATGAGTCTTAATTCGTGAAATTCGTTATTTAGTCTAGCAATATAAGTTTCAATATCCTTTCCTTGCGTTTCTACAAGGTTATATAAGGCTTTTTCTATACGATAGTAGAAGTATTGGTCTTTGCTAATTAAGTCTCTTAAATCGTCTCCTACGCATTTGTATAGGTCACTGTGTTGGTCTATATTAGCATAAAAACCAAAATCTTCATACTTTTCATAATATTCCTTATATCTATGCTCAATTTCAAATTGTGGAATTTTATCGCTAGGAATTTGTGGAATCATAGGTGCGTGTTCAAAGTCATAACCAATTACCATATCTGCAATAGAATTTGTGTTTGCAAAAATGGTATTGATTTGTTCTTCTGTAAATGTTGATAATAAATAGCATCTTAATTCTTTTTCATCCATTAGATAAGTAGTTGCATAAAACTCTTCTGTTTCTCTTGTTTCTCCACCATCTTTTGAGTTCAATAAAACTTTGTGAGCAAACGCTTGTTCTTTGTTCAAGAAGTGTGCGTCAGTTGTTGCAATTACTTTAATATCATAAAATTGTCCAATTTCCCACAATGTTTTGTTAACAATAATTTGTTCTTTATTTACTTCTAAGCAAGGTTGAATTTCTAAAAAGAAATATCCGTGTCCAAAAACATTGTCAAACCATTGAATAATATTTTGTAATTTTTCACAAGATTCTTGATTATTATTTAATTTCCAATCTAAAATAAGGTGAGGAATTACACCTCCCAGACAAGCAGATGACCCAACAATGTGACCTTTGTTATTTCCAATTACTTCTTCTAAATCAGAATAATAAGTAGGTCTACGCATAAGTCCCTTGTAAGTATATGCTCTATCCCAAGCACGACTAGACAATTCTCTAATTTGTTTATGCCCTTCGTTGTCTAATGCGTTTAGAATAAAATGGTAATATTTATCTAAATATTCTATTTCATTTTCTTCTTCATCAAACGTTGATACTTCTCCACGCATATAATTATCTTCTTCTTCTGAAAGTAAATAAATTTCATTTCCAAGAATTACTTTAAAATCTCTGTCTCAATCTTTTGATTTATAAAACATGTTTACTTTAATATGGTTTGAAATAATTTCGTGTTCTGTAATTGCTATTCCATTCAACCCTAAATCATAAGCAGATTGAATCAATTGTTCAAATCTGTTAATTGAGTCTGGAAAACCTAATGAAGCATTAGACCAATCCGTATGGTCATGTAAACTTGTATATGACATATTATAAAAGCTCCTTTCGTTTATTTATAGTCCAATTTTTACTTTTATAAATTCTCTTTTCTGCTTCTTCATAAGAGTTAAATTTATAATCCCAAAAAGAATTGTGCGTTAAATTTACTATAATAAATTTTTTTGAAGGATAATTGCATAAAATTGTCAAAACAAATTT